>CALGAK010000125.1 GCA_937954085.1 uncultured Bacteroidota bacterium | reverse complement strand
ATGATATCGGCTGTCACTACGATGGCGTCGGGAGAGGTCAATTCAAAGTTAATCACCTGCGATTGAGCCTGAGCTCCTGTTCCAGCATCGGATACAGTTGCAGAATACATTCCGGCACAAACATCAACCGGAGCAAAACCGCTTAAGCCGCCTGTCCACTCAATTGAATAAGGTTCAATACCTCCTGCTACAACGACACTAATAGTTCCGTTGCAAAGTTCGAAGCAAGTAGGATTGGTCGAACTAGTTGAAATTTCAAGAGGGATAATGAGTGGTTGAGTTAATTCAAACGAAGCTTCGGACGTACAAGCATTGGCATCGGTAACTGTAACCGAATACGTTCCTGCGCTCAGTCCGGTTCTATCTTCTACCGAGGCGCCATCGCTCCAAGAAAAAGTATAAGGACTTACCCCTCCACTAACTGTAAGATCGATCGTTCCATCGGAACCACCAAAAGTACTTACGTTGAAGCCATCGTAATTGGACAATACAGAGGTGATAATAATTTCGTCGGGTTGAGTAATTTCAAAACTGAGAGTGGTAGAATTTCCAGCACCACCCGATTGGGTAGATGTTCCAGCTAAGGTCGCTAAACCTGAAATACCATTGGTAACATATGTACCTTGATTCGGGAAGCCGACGGTTTGATAAGTCGCATCCATATCGATAACTTCACCGGTTGAAGCTCTATAAACTTTCCATTTGAATGTTTCCCCATTAGCTAATCCATTATTCAAACCGGCTTCGGTTCCCCAGGCTGTAACAGCATTATTGCTACCTAGCCACTCTACGTAACCGGCACAAGCCAAATCTGGACCAGCACCTACGGTATAGAAAACACCAATATAGTCGCCGTTTTGTATAGGATCGCCATCAATCGTAACAACACCGGGTTGAATAAGGATGGTGTGATTAGCTCCGGTATTTATCCAAGACCAGTTGAAAGGTTCAGGAGTCGTTCCTCCATTTGCATCACTAACGGTAACAGAGTAAGAACCAGCGCACAAGCCACTCAGATTTTGAGTAGTTTCGCCATTCGACCAGCTGAAAGTATAAGGAGTTTGCCCCCCCGCTACAGTTAAAGCAATTTCTCCGTCGCAGGCATTATAGCAACTAACATTGGTCGCATCGCCAGTAGCTGAGAAAGAAACTACCGGACCGGAACCTGTCATAGTGGCAATGGCGGAAATACCATTGGTTACATAGGTTCCTAAATTCGGGAAACCAGCAGTTTGATACGTTGCTGTCATGTCGATGATAGCACCATCGGCAGCACGCCATACCTTCCACTTAAATTCTTCTCCATTAGCCATTCCGTTGTTTAGTCCGGCTTCTGTTCCCCAAACAGTTATCGCATTATTAGCTGCACTGTTGTATTCCAGATATCCGGCACAAGCCAGGTCGGGACCTGCTCCAACCGTGTAAAATACACCCATGTAATCACCGGATACAATAGGTGACCCATCAATCGTTACCGTTCCCGGTTGGATGAGAATCGTGTGATTTGCTCCCGTGTTATTGAAGGACCAGGTAGAGGGCTGAGCAATTACCGTTGTTCCGAGCAGAACAAGCAGTAAAGAAGCCAACAAATGTTTAAATGATAAAAAGTGCTTCATAATCATCTTATTAAGTTATTACTATTTATTTGAGTTTTCTTATTTATATGTCCTATTGCTTTACAATGCTTTTTACAATTCGATGTTGATTCGACGATAAAATCACAAAATAGGATCCTGCGGCTAAATCGTTCAAATCGATTACTTGATGATATTTTCCCGAAAGGTAATAATCGTCTATAATTTGTTTAAGTGTTTCACCTTCGACATTAACTATTTCAACGTTTACTTTAGAGCTTTCCATAATTTCCATGGTAAGCTGCACGGGAGCTTGATGTATTGGATTAGGATAAAGGGTCATCGTTGGGGCTTCCAGTGGGGTTCGCCCACTAATAACAAGTTTCTCGATGATTTCCCAGTCGTTATGCTCGTACTGACCATCTCCTTTGCTATAGGCAACTTCAGTTAGGTTCAAGTATTCATTACTCGCCTGAGAGTAGAGTTGAATGGTGTAGGATTCAAAAGGAGAAAGGCAATTTTGAGGCACATGTGTTTCGTCCATTCCCCATAAACTGATGGCCAAAGCTTCCTGGCTACTGAGAAGGACACCGGATCCAACCAGTTCCTGATTGGAATTAAATACACCCACTTCAATGGGGAAGTAATGTTGTTTGGAAAAGGCTTGAGCGGTAATTCCTAGCGTCATGCTATTTCCTGATGGAGTAACTTGTTCAAATGCTGTTAAAGGAGGGATACTTTTAGCGGTAGCAGGGGCAAAGGAAGCTGAATTGGCCGGATAAGTGAGTGTAGCGGCTTGCTGCATTAAAATCTGGTACCCTTCACCGGGTTGCATCAACCCAATTCCATCGAAACCCAGATCGGGCCAATACACATCGCCTGAGCTGTTTTTAATAATAATCATATCGTTAACGATGGGATTCAAAAGAGTGACAATGGGAGCTGCGGAGATACGAGAATAAGCAATGATGCTCCAATTAACCGGTAAGCTGAGTGGTGTTGACACAGGATCGATAAGCGAACCTTCTATTGTTAGCACATCGGCCTGATCCATCAATATCTGATAACCTTCGAGCGGATTAAACACCTCTATGCCATCAAAATTGAACCCTGGCCAATACACGTCTCCTGCAGTATTTTTAACAATAATCAAGTTTGAGTAAATGTCGCTAAAAAGGGGTACTATGGAAGAATTCTCAGGATTAACATAAGTGGAAATGATGCTCCATCCATTAGAGAGTGATATGGAATGGCTGACGATGGATTCCAAAACGGTAATGGTAAGTGTATCGGAGTTGCTGCAATTATTTTGGTCACTTACCTGCGCCCAAATTTCGTAAACCCCTTCTCCATAAATCTCTGTATCGATGGAAATAAAGGAAGTGGTTGCTCCGGTTGACCACAATACACTGCTATATGCTGAACCTAAATTGAGAATAACTAAGGTGTCTTCGATAATTTGGTCCGGACCTAAATCAATCTCTGGCAGAGGGAAATAGCTTACAGCAAAGTCTTGTATATTCTCACATTGATTTTGGTCGGTAACGGTGATGCTATAGTTCCCTACCTCAGCAATAGTAATGGAGGACGAACTTTCTCCGGTGGACCAAAGGTATTCTGATAAGGAAGGATTGGCATCGATAGTGAGGGCTGTTTCAGGGCAAGTTTGATAAGCATTGGATACTCCAGTTTCAGGGACATAGCTCGTAACTTCTACCGTATCGGAAGCAGTACATTGACCAGAAGTAACCGTAAGGGCATAACTTCCAGCTTCGGAAAGGGTTATAGACGAGGTTGTTTCGGAGGTACTCCAGAGGTACTGATCGAATCCGGCAGGAGCTAGAATGCTTAAAGAAGAACCTTCGCACAGCAAGAGGTCGTTGCCTAAATCTAATTCCAGCGCGGTGGTAAACACAACCTCAATCGTATCGATTGTAGAGCAACTATTATCGCCGGTAATGGTGAGACTATAGGTTCCGTTCGTATCAACCCAAATCGTATCGTTGGTGCTACCATTACTCCAGTTATACGCTCCATCTTGAGGTCCATTCAAAGGAGCCAGAGCAATACTGGCATTGTTATTACATACGGTAATATCGCTCCCCAGAAATGCTTGAGGTGTTTCAAGAATGGTTACTTCCTGAGTTACGGTAGCAACACATGAATTCAAGGATTCATAGGTATAACTAATCTGATGCGTGCCCGGTCCGGCAAGGGAAGGGTTGAAATGATTCTGGCTTATACCAGGTCCACTAAAAGTACCACCAACAGGATTTCCCGTTAGTACAATAGCCGTATCGATGGCACAAAATTCTACAGGAACACCAACCTGAAAAGTATCAATTTGTTGATTTGTTGGAACGTTGAAGGGTAAAACAGTAAATGTTTGAACTCCGGTTCCTTCGCCCAAATCGGGAGTAATTTCGTAATAGCTATTATTCCAGCCATTTCCTGGTACGTCGGAAGCAATGAAGTAATACTCCCCGACCGGTAATTGGATAGAACCATTGTATGTAAAGCCGTTGTAATTTCCGGTAGGACTATCGAGGATTACAGTACCCGACTCATTGACAATTTGCCACGATTGTTCTAAGGGTGCAAAGGAATTATAATTGACAACTACTAAAACATCGATTAATTCAGGATTTTCGTCGAGTCCAGTGAAGGACACTTCTTCGCCAATTACCGAAACGCTTTGCTCTACTGCTACCTCACAATTGATAAGTGGATCGGAGTAAACATAGTGAATGGTGTGTTGACCTAAACCGGCGTTAATAGGATAAAAAACAGAGTTTTCGACTCCATTTCCAGAAAAGCTTCCACCAGTTGGACTTCCTTGCAAAGTGACTGCCTGTTCATACAAACAAAACTCACTATTTAAACCATTTATTGAGACATTTGGGCTTGAATGATTTACAATACTGGTTGAAATCGCATTATTCTGAGTGTTTACATCGCCCGATAAGATAAGCTCCATTTCAAAAGTGTAGGTATCAATAGCGGAAAGATCCAGTGTATTACTTAAGGTGTAGGTTAAGGTATCCTCCGGCAATAAAATTCCTGTGAATACCTCCGAAATAAGGTTTACTCCGTCGATATCAACTTCAACCGTAAAATTAGAAACACTCTCTCCTCCAAGATTTGTTAGGGAGAAACTAACCGCCTCATCGTTCCCTAAACCACAAGTGGTGACAGGATTGATAAGCTCCACCAATGCGATATCGGGCGGTGGAATTTCGCGCAGTAGGATATTATCGACGAAAGCAACATCTCCTGGAAAGGAATAGCTAGAGCTAAATTTGTTGGCTGTTTGAAATTGAAGCACAAATTGAGTTCCCGCATAAGCCGATAAATCGTAGTGCCTATTCACATAGGTATCGTTGTAGGATGTCTCGGGATTAAAATGATTATTCCCATCGATGTCGGCAATGGGCGTTCCATTGACCAATACCCTGAACCAGGAGTTTAATTTTCCTGAATTGTATCGTTGTTTTAAGTCGAAGAATAGTTCGAGTGAGCTCAAAGAGGTTGCATCGATTGAACAGGTATAAGCTTCAGCATGATAGGGAGTATTTATTTCCCAGGCTTGAGTGGGTGTTGTAGCATTGGTTGCACTTGGATCAGCACTACCTATCCATAATTGCGAAACATTTCCTCCTTCGAAACGAAGGCATTGATTGTTACTTCCATCGGGTTGAACCGAGGCATTGGATTGATCGTTGGACAGGAAGGCTAAATAGTTCTCGGTTGATGATTCAAAATCGATTGATGCTGGAAAACTACTGATGGAAGTTGAATTTAAAACAACTACATCGGTTAGTTGATTATTGTTGGCATTTAGGTCGAGTCCGTATGAGAGTGAAAAATCGAATTCCGCTTGAGCGAGTGTTGAAAAATCGACCGGAGTCGAAAAAGTATGTTGTATCGTAGCACCTGCGGGGAGGAAGGAGGTAAAATTTTCGGTATCGACGACAACACCATTGAGACTATAACTCAAGCTAAAATTACTGGCCATTTGTGCTCCCAGGTTTTTGACTGCAATGGTAACTGGAACGTTTTGCCCCAGGTTACAAGCATTTACTTCCGGGCTGGTGAGACTGGTTATAGCAAGGTCGTAGGTGGGGTTTATGCTCACCAGAAAATCGTCGATATAAACATCGTGGCCGTAACCGGATACTCCTCTAAAACGGAACATCACGATGGAGCCGGCGTAGGAGGACAGATCGACCGATTCGGAGGCATAGGAACCAGGAGCAGCTAGTGTAACCCCATCGTTGGAAAAAAGCTCAATCCCTTCTTTGGACCAGATTGTTTGCCAGGCTTGTCCGTTGTTATTCGAAACCTCCAAGTACAAGGCATCATTCAGAGCGATGGGGCTAAAGTAGCTAGACCAGTTAAAGGACAAGGTTGCAGGACTTGGCAGGCTAAACGGTGGTGTAGTTAGGATAGCATTTCCACCATTCCAAAACGAAAATTTTGCTAAGGCAGCGTTGCTAGGATCTTGTTGCCATTGGTTGGTACCTCCGGTAAGCTGCCAGTTAGCTGGAGGCCAGTTTGTAAAGTTAACGCTGTATGGGTAGCTCGTAATCGCTGCAATCGATTGAATGGAAATTTCGAGCGTATCGTTTCCGCTGTAGGTATCGCCTGCTTTATCGGCAGCAGCTACACAAGCATAGGTTCCAGGGTTTGCTAGGTTCGCCGACTGCGAGAAAGTATAATCGACAGTAGCTCCCGGTGCGATTGAACCAGCATAAAGTTCCGTTGTAAAGCTATTCCCTCCGTTGATGGAGTAGCTAAAACTTGGATTTGATAATGCGGTAGTTCCGTAGTTCCGATATTTTACTGTGATGCTTTGGTTTGCGCTCAGCCCGGCACCCGAGGTTGGATTGAGCCATTCCACTACACCTACCTCGACCGAATTGGGAGAAAGGATGGTAAAGCTTGTTTCTTGCTCAGAACCTGTTGGGAAAAGGATATTCCCGGTAGCTGTTCCGAAGCTTGGTGTTATGGCGTAATACCCGTCGGGATCAGACCATCCGTCGGCTTCGGAATCGAATGCGCGGAAGGTATATTCTCCGGGATTTAGACTAAGGGGACTATTATAACTGAAGCTGGAACTGGCTCCGGGGCCACCGGAAAGGACTACATCGCCGGAAAGATTCTCAACGATTTCCCACGAGCACTCATTTCCAAATCCTCCATAATAGACTGAAATATTGACCGATTGTTGCCCGTAAATACTGCCAAAAGCTGCTGTTAACACAACAAAAACCAGCAACAAGAAAAGATTTTTCATACTTTTTTTGTACTCCACAAATTTATCTTCCTTCAAAACTTAGATTTTACCTAAAATAAGCAGTAAATATAGAGAACATAAAAGTAATAAACAAATTATAAACAATTTAATAATGATGGTCTGAACATCTGATTTAGAGCGGGATTCAGCACTTTTGTTTACAAACTTGTGAACTAAATTTTACAGAAAAGTAATTAGCAATTTATTTAGTACTTATGACTTAGTTTTGAAGTGATTAACTATAAGTATTGCTTTAGACTTCGGAATCCAATTGCTAAGTTGATCAACCCTTAAATATTTTATCGATTCATCTGATTTCAAATGCTTTAAAACTTCTTGGATGGTTTGTGGACCGATACCTTTAATTCCTTCTAATTCGGATTTGAGAAAGCTTTTACTACGTATGTTTCGGTGAAAAGTGATAGCAAAACGATGCGCTTCATTTCTCAGGTGCTGCAAAATGCGAAGAGATTCGCTTGTTTTGTCGAGATAAAGGGGAAGCGGATCGTCGGGAAAATAAATTTCCTCCAATCGTTTTGCGATCCCAACTATAGCGATTTGATGCCTCAAACCTAATTTATCCAGGCTATTGACTGCGGCATTCAATTGCCCTTTACCTCCATCGATTACAATTAACTGAGGAAGCGATTTTTCTTCTTTCAGTAAACGACTGTACCGCCGCTCGATAATCTCTTCCATACTGGCAAAATCGTTCGGTCCCTCAACGGTTTTGATGTGAAAATGACGGTATTCCTTTTTAGCCGGCTTGGCATTTAAAAAGACCACACAGGAAGCTACTGGGTTGGTTCCCTGAATATTAGAGTTATCAAAACATTCAATATGGACGGGTAGTTTCGAAAGCGATAAATCTTCTTGCAAAGTTTTCAGTATCCGATTGACCGGTTTTAGGCGTGATTGTTCCCCTCGCATTTTCTTCTTTTCCATGCCAAATAATCGGGCATTTCGGAGCGATAAATCCAGTAAATCCTTTTTCTCTCCTACCATTGGAACGGTAATTTTTAATCCGCTTACCGGATAATCAATTTTGAAAGGGAGAATGATTTCGGAGGAGGTACTGTAAACTGCCGTTCTGATCTCTGTAATGGCAAGTGTAAGCAGCTCTTCGTTCGATTCATTGAGTTTTCGTTTCAATTCCATGGTGTGTGCTTGAATAATACTCCCTTCGATTAGTCGGAGATAATTCACATATACGTAGGGATCGGCATCGTAGAGTGAAAAGACATCGACATTCGAGATTTTGGCGGAGACCACGGTAGATCGACTCTGAAATTTCTTGATCAGTTCAATTTTCTCTTTAAAACTTTGAGCTAATTCAAACTGATACTGTTCGGCAGCATCTGCCATCCAAGTTTTGAGGTAACTAAGCACCGAAGAGAGGTTTCCTTTAAGAATTTTCCGAACTACTTGAATACTCTCGTTGTAATCTTTTTCTGTTTGCTTGCCTATGCATGGGGCATGACAATTACCAATATGATATTCGAGGCAAGGTTTGAATCGTTTTTCCTGAATAGCCTCCGGGCTTAGAGGAAGGGAACAGGTTCTAAGTTTGTAAACCTGCTGAATCAAATCGAGAATAATTCGCACAGATCGAGCGCTTGTAAAGGGTCCAAAATATTCCGAACCATCGTTGGTTCGGTTTCTGGTACTGTGTACGCGCGGAAAGGCTTCTTTTCGGATAACGACCCAGGGGAAGGTTTTATCGTCCTTGAGTAACACATTATAGCGCGGTTGGTAGTTCTTTATCAGGTTATTTTCGAGCAATAAGGCATCCTGTTCCGAATCGACCACAATGTGTTCGATAGAATGAATTTTGCGCACGAGCACAGCCGTTTTTCCGTGTTCGTGGTTTTTAGTAAAGTAAGAACTGACGCGTTTTTTAAGATTTTTAGCCTTCCCTACATAAATAATTTTCCCTTGAGAGTCGAGGAATTGGTAAACACCAGGTGTTTCAGGCAAATTTTTTATTTGTCGTTCTAATTCCATGCGGGATAGGCGGAGGTCTTAAGCAATTGTTTCACTTAGTTTATCCCGATTATCGGTCGAATGAAACAAATCGGTAAATTGAAAAAGGTTTACATCGAATAGTCCCTGATCGCCCAATTTCAAACTAGGAATAACCAACAGTGCCATAAAGGAAAGCGTCATGAATGGAGCACGTAGCGGCGATCCCCACTCGTGGACTTTCGCTTGCAGGTCGAGGTATTTTTCTGCTACCACTACCCCATCTTCATTCGTCATGATTCCACCAATTGGCAGCGGAAGCGCTTGCTGATATTCACCATGAGCGATGGCAATTCCACCTTGATTCGTCATGATGCTATTGATAGCCGCTTGCAGGTCGCGGTCGTTCGTCCCTACGGCAATGATATTGTGACTGTCGTGCGCAATGCAGGAGGCAATTGCTCCTTTTTTGAGCCCAAACTTTTTTATAAAAGCAATTTGAGGTTTACTCGGTTTGTAGCGATTAATAACGACAAGCTTTAGAATATCATTTGCTACGTCCGACTCGAGAAATGCTTGATTGGATGGGAACAGATGGGTTGATTCTCCCGTCAAGAGCGAACCGTCGAATGCTTCGATTACGCGAATAGGTAAACCTTTATTTTCAATTTTCAGATCGTTTGGAGCGACATTTTCGGCAAAAAACTGATTCACACCAGGAGTGTCGTGCAACTCGATAGTCAACTCTTTTCCATCGAAAACTTGCACCCCGTCGATAAAGGTAGCTATAACGGAAGCTTCTTCGAATGAGTCGATAAGGATAAAATCGGCCGGATCGCCTACTTGCAATAATCCAACCTCCAGCTGATAATGTTTAATCGGGTTATAGGATGCAGCCCGAAGCACGTTGAAAAAGTCGCGTTTATTGCGAAGTGCTTTGGCTACGATTAGATTGATGTGTCCTTTTACCAGATCGTCGGGGTGGGAATCGTCGGTGCATAACATCACCTCGTTTGGATATTCATCAATGAGTGCATTGAGCGCATCGAAATCTTTGGCAGCACTACCCTCTCGGATGAGGATTTTCATTCCAAGGTTAATTTTTTCTCTTGCTTCCTCTATCGTGGTGCATTCATGGTCGGTGGATATTCCGGCTTGCACGTACTTCTCCAGCTGTTGTCCGCTCAAACCGGGAGCATGTCCATCGATTTTTACCTTGCGTTTTTGAGCTTCTTTCAATTTAAGCGAAACCTCTGGATCGTCGAAAACGACGCCGGGGAAGTTCATCATTTCAGAAAGGAACTTCAACTGGTAAGTATCAATTAGATGAGCGACATCTTTTGCGGAGATAATGGCGCCACTGGTTTCGAAGGGAGTTGCCGGGACGCAGGAAGGAGCACCCAGGAAAACCTTGAGAGGAGTTTGGGTAGCATTTCGGTGCATGTAATCGAATCCTTCTAAGCCACAAACGTTGGTTATTTCGTGGGGATCGGATACAACTGCGACGGTACCAGCTTTCATTGCTAATTTGGAAAACTGCACTGGCGATAACATCGAGCTTTCGATATGCACATGCGCATTCACAAAACCGGGAGCAATAAAAATGTTTGGAGCCTGATCGATGGGGTTAACTTGTTGAATTATTCCATTTTCTACCCGAACTTCGGCATTAAAAATTTTGCGATGAACAACATCGACTAATTTGCCTTGAATTGTAAAACCAGCTTTTTCCATAGGAGTATTTTTTTTGAAATTCAATAGTATCAACCACTTCGAAGGCTGTTCCACGTGGAACAGATTGTTCTTCAATTGAGAATCCGCAGTAAAACTCGTCGCGTTCCACGTGGAACACGCATTTTAAAACAGCACCAATTTAGCTTATCTTCCTAAGAAAACCAGCAGCACATTTATATCACTAGGGCTCACTCCGGAAATACGACTTGCCTGACCGATGGATGCAGGCTTTATTTTAGTGAGTTTTTGACGAGCTTCGGTACTAAGAGAATGTAAACTCTGATAATCGAAATCGGAGTGAATTTTAATATGCTCTAAGCGCTTAATCTTATCAGCTATTTGTTTTTCTCGATCGATATAGCCACTGTATTTGATGCTAATCTCTGCTGCTTCTAAAATTTCACTGGCTGAAGGATGATCGAAAGATAGCATCTTCTCGACAGGACCTTCAATTTCCTTCAAATCATAAATACTCACTTGCGGACGAAGAATGATATCGTAAAGACGAGTACGTTGTTTAACAGGACTAGTTCCTAGTTTTTCCAACAAAGGATTAATGAACTCAGGTTTAATACTGAAGGTCCTTAGTTTCTCGATTAAACGATCGACCCATTGATACTTGTCGCGCATGATGCGATATCGTTCTTCCGAAGCCAGACCTATCTGATAGGAACGTTCTGTTAATCGATAGTCAGCATTATCCTGCCGCAATAAAATGCGATACTCTGCACGACTCGTGAACATTCGGTAAGGTTCATCCACTCCTTTGGTGATAAGGTCGTCGATTAAAACGCCGATATAAGCCTCTGAACGACCCAGGGTAAAAGCGTCCTTACCTCGAACCTTCAAATGTGCATTGATACCTGCCATGATGCCTTGTGCACCAGCCTCTTCGTAACCCGTAGTACCATTAATTTGTCCAGCAAAATATAGATTCTCGCAGAGCTTGGTTTCCAAGGTTGCATTCAGTTGAGTGGGATCGAAAAAGTCGTATTCGATGGCATAACCCGGACGAAAGATGCGCACGTTTTCAAATCCAGGAATTCTTTGCAGGGAACGGAGTTGTACATCCCAGGGCAAACTAGAACTAAAGCCATTCAAATAGTATTCGATGGTATCGTGACCTTCCGGCTCTAAAAAGAGTTGGTGGCTATTCTTTTCCGCAAAAGTAACGACCTTATCTTCGATACTGGGACAATAGCGAGGTCCGATTCCTTGAATATCGCCGTTAAAGAGCGGCGAATCCATGAATCCAATACGCAAACTATCATGGACATCGGTATTGGTATGTGCAATCCAGCAACTACGCTGATCCACCTCGGGACGAGTACCAGGAAGGTAACTGAATTGCGCCCTACCCTCATCGCCTTTTTGTTCTTGTAACTTTGAAAAGTCGATCGATCGTCCATCGATTCTTGCCGGGGTTCCTGTTTTCATCCGACCGGTAGTAAAACCGAGTTGAAAGAGTTGTTCGGTTAAACCCATCGCTGGTGGTTCGCTATCGCGTCCTCCTTTAACTTTTGATTTTCCGACATGCATGACACCATTCAGGAAAGTACCATTGGTGAGAATAACTGCTTTGGAATGAAAGGGAATTCCTTGCCTTGTCTTAACACCGACCAGGCGGTCACTTTCGAAAAGAAGTTCGCTCACCATGTCCTGCCAAAAATCGAGGTTGGGTATTTGCTCCAACACATCGCGCCAAGTTCGGGTAAACTGAAAACGGTCGCATTGCGCACGAGGACTCCACATAGCTGGTCCTTTCGACTGATTCAGCATTCTGAATTGAATCATGCTTCGATCGGTAACAATCCCGGTATAACCTCCTAATGCATCGATTTCGCGAACGATCTGACCTTTAGCGATTCCCCCAATGGCAGGGTTACAGCTCATTTGACCTGTTTTAGTCAGGTCCATTGTAATGAGCAAGACTTTAGAGCCCATGTTTGCGGCAGCAGCGGCGGCTTCGCAGCCAGCATGACCTGCGCCCACAACAATAATATCGTACTGAGGTAGCATAGTTTTCAAAATAAAATTCAAACATCCGTTTACAACATCATTTTATGCTTGTTGTAGTTTGTTGAGGTATAAATCCTCCTGCAGGGTCATTTCGGTTTTTTCTTGCTCTGACTTATCGTTGAATCCGACAAGATGCAAGACCCCGTGAATAATGACCCTGTTAAGCTCATGCATGGATTCTACGCCAAGACTTTCCGCATTTTCGTTTACCCGGTCGATACTGATGAATAAATCGCCAGAAATAAAATTTGCTTCGTTATAATTGAACGTGATGATATCGGTATAGTAGTCGTGCTGCAAATAATCGCGATTCATTTGTAGCAAATACTCGTCGGAACAAAAAATAACATTCAGGGTGCCCATCTGCATATCGTTGTCGGTAACGAGCTTATCCAGAACGTTTTTCATTTCTTGCTGCCTTGAGTAGGTGAATTCAATTTCTTCGCTGTGGAAATAAATATCCATAAGTTTAATTTGTAAGACGTTGTATGAAATTATTATAACGTTTTCGGTAATAATTATTTAACTTAATTTCCTGATATTCAATTATTTCAACATCATTCTCCCACTCTTTTTTCTGTTTAAAATAGTCTTCGGGATTACTAATTTCGTTGGATTTATTTTCTTTCGATTCCCTTTTCTCTTCAATTTCTCGTTGATTCTCGGATTCTTCTGCCTCGAGGAGTCGGGTTAAAATTTCTTCCTGACGTTTAAAGAGTTCTTTGGTAATTTTTTTATTCACCACATCCCGTTCGCTATCTTCCACCATTTTATTGATTTCTTTGAGAATTTCGCGAGTATCCTGTGAGAGGCCTTCTTGTCCGTTCATTTTTTGGAGCATATCCTTAAAAATTTCCTGCTGCGCCATCATTTGAGCGATTTGCCGATTTAGCCCCGAATTACCAGGTTGTTGTCCCGTTCCCTTTCCTTGTTGCATTTGCTCCATCATTTTCTGGATTTGCTCTTTTAGCCCTTGTTGCATTTCCTTTAATCCTTCGAATCCTTCGCTTTGAGAACCAGGTTTTTCACAATCTTGCTCGCCATCGGATTTTCCACCCATGCTGTTCATTTCTTGCATCATTTGGTCGAGGGTTTCCGACAGCAGTAGTGCCAGATTATTGGCGGAAGTCATGATGAATTGTTGTTCCCTGGTAATGAAGCCTAGGTTCAATTCCTCAAATGCTCCTTCCAGTAAGGCCATTTTCTTACGAATGGTAAGCAAGTCGGGATTGATTCCATTTCCTGCCATGGGGTTTCTTATAACAAGAGCATCGAGGCTATCCTTGATGATGGTAAAATCGTTTTTAATTTTGTTTTGTTGAATGACGATATCGTTTATACGAGGGTTGAAGGGGTCAAGTTCTCCCGTTTCGACCATCAAGTCCTCCTGGTTAAAGCTAAACTTGATTAGGTTTTCCATGATCTGCCTTAAGTTATCGATATCTTCTGATTGTTTCTTCTTCTTCATCGACTTCATTTTCATGTCGATTTTTTGAGCCATTTCTTGCAGTTTCTGTGCATTCTTTTTGGCACTTGAGGAACTTTTCTTATCGTTTCCTTTTTGCATTTCCTGGTTACTTTCCTGGAACTGATCCTTCACTTCTTGTTGGTCCTTATCCATGGCATCGAGATCCATCGGACGTTTTAGCTCTTCGTTTTTCTCCAGGGCTTCCTGGTAGTTTTCCATTGCTTTTTCGAATCGTTTTTCCTGTTCCTCGTTCTTTTTTTGCTGCTCCTCTCCCACTCCCTTTTCATCGATATTTTCCGAAAGCTCCTGTTGCTCTTTGGCAAGTTCCTTCAGTTCCTCGATGCTTTTTTCAATTTTTTGTTCCACCTCAAATTTACGCAACTGTTCGAGGCTTTGATCTAAGCGTTTATTCAGATCTTCCATGCTGAACTCCAAATCCTTTGTAAGTTCATTGAGTTGTTTCTCGTCCAATTGTTCCTGCATGTTTCGCAGTTCGTCGAGCAACTCTTTCAGTTCATCATCGAACAATTCCTCCATCAATTCTTCGAGTTGCTGCTGTTTTTCGAACAGTTCCTGACTCATTGGATCGAAGGTATTCTCCATTTGATTTTTGACCGCATTTTCCTGTTTTACCTCTTGAATCATTTCTTCGAGAGACTTCTGCTGGTTCATGAGATTTTGAATCATCTCCTTCTTTTCCCAGTTTGAAAGATCTTCGGTAAGCGATTTCTTTTTGAGTTCCTCGAGGTCTTTGCGCATTTTTTCAGCCATTTTGGACGATTCACGCAAGATTTCCTCCATCTTCTCATTGCTTTGTTCGGAAAGATTTTCCAATTCTTCTTTTCCGGGAATATAGAAGGAATACTTTTGGCTTCGAGTTGTTTTGTAGCCGTTGACTTCATCGTTGTCGCTAACCTCGAAATAATAATCGAGAGTAGCCTCGTTCGACAGCTTTAAGCCTGCGAAATTGAAGGCATAATAGAACGATTGGCTAAGTGTCTCTTTATAAAATGGGATATTGATAACCGAATCGATTTCGCCATTTAACTCCAAAATGAATTGCAATTTTGTAAATCCGTAATCGTCGGAGATTCCACCTTTAAAATAGTAGTATTGTGGCTGTAGGCTATCTTGACTTTGGACCACTTCGATAGCGGGAGCTACATCGGGAATCACTTCGATGAAGAAGGAAAGCAGGTTCTCTTTGCGAATGAATTCATTTGCTGCAGAGATGGTATATTTTTGAGACTTTAGAATGGATTTTTCCCATTGATAATGTTGATTATCAATTTGTTGTAAGGCGAGTGTTGTATCGGCAAGCGAGAGGCTAAGACTATCCAGATCGTTTGTTTGAATATTCCAGGTTAGGATAGAGCCTTGTGGAACGGATACATCGCCAATATTCGAAAATTCCTGCATTTCTTCCCCGGTATAGGAAGGAGGTTGCACTTTGAGCTTAAAGTTCAAAATAGTAGGCGTTGGAAGCACCTGGATGGTATATTTTTTTGAATTGACCCCATTGGCATAAAACTGAAAGCTAACCGGATTATACAAGTTTCGATAGGAGTAGGTAAAGCGACCTGTTTGCACTTTTGTCATTAGGAAGCGAGTTCCACTGTATTCGAGGAAGACTTGATCGGGAATTTCGGAGCCTTCCATTTGCAGCACGATTTCGAAATCGTTTCCTTTTTCGACCTCGAGCGAATCGTTTAAAAGGTGGAAGGAAAAAGGTAATGGAATTTCGAAATATTCCCGATGCTTGATAATTCGCTCTGTACCAGAGCTAATTAGGTTTGGATGAATGAGTAAGAGCAGTAAAAGAATCGAGAGTGGCAAGCTAAACCAAGCCAACCATTTGAAATTGGTTTGGAACTTTACGGCTTTAACAAAGGGAACGGGAGATAGCCATTCCGAGCGTTGTTGGATACTTGCCAGAATCAGGTCGTTTTGAGCAGCATTTTGTTCCGACAGTTCTTTAAGTTCGATGAGATTTATCAGGGTATCTTTTATTTCGGGGAAAGATTTGGCTAGTAGTTCTGCAGCTTGTTTCCGGCCTATTTTTCTTTTTATACCGAGAAACCAGAGTAAAGGTCGGAGAAAGAAGAAGTAGAAGACGATCAGATACAGGGACAAGACGGAATAGAACAACACGGTTCTGACTTGCACAGAGTAATGCCCCACATACTCTAGTGCCGTAACGAGCAGGAAGCTGGCAAGCACAATGATTCCAGCGATGAGTGCACCACGGATGAGCAGGTTCATGTAATACTTACGAATGAACCCGTCTATTTTTTTGATGATATGTTGATAACTCTCGAGCATATTTATCGTGCCAACCATAATTCGGGATTTTCCCGACTACTCCCGCGCCAAATTTCAAGGTGAATTACAGCGCTATCTTCTTCCTTTTCGTCGGTATAAACCCTTCCTATCACTTGTTTCGTATTTACTTTGTCGCCGGTTTTCACCTTTACATCGACCAGATTCTGATAAACAGTAAAAAACTCACCATGTTTAATGATGATGGCCATATTCTTTCCTTTAATACTCCACACATCGCGCACTTCGCCGGCAAAGATGCTTCGAACAGCGCTACCTGCTTCGGTACTGATATCGACACCGGTATTGTTAATTTTGATACCACGCAGGACCGGATGCGGTTGTTCCCCATAAGGAGCGGTGATGATTCCTTTTTCGGTGGGCCAGGGGAAATTGCCCCGATTATTGCTGAAATCGTCGCTCAGCAGCTGTTCTTCCGGGGTTAAGGCGAAAGCCATTTTGGCTTTTTTGGCCTTTTCTCTTTCGGCAGCTAAAATTTTCTCGATGGTATTCCGAATTTGTTCTGCAGCAACCTCTTTTCGTTTTAATTCTTTTTTAAGCTCTTTCTCTCTGGTTTTGAGTGAACTTACTACTTTATTAACTTGTTTTCGGTTACTATCTAATTGGATTTTTTCCTCGTTCAATTCGCGTAAACTCGCTTCTTTTTGGATTCGAATGGTGAGTAAGGAATCGATTTCGAGTTGTATGAGCGAATCTTTTACTTCGATTAATTGAACCTGACGCTTCCGATATTCAGAGTACTGTTCCAGGTATTTGAGTCGCTTGTATGCTTGATTGAAGTCGCCCGCACTAAACACGAACAACCAAGTATCGTAATCGTGTTTGTTTTTATACATGCTTCGAATTATTTGAGCGTATTCCTCCTTTAGCTGTTTCGTTTCGTCGCGCAAGGTTTGAATTTGTGCCTCTTTGTTACGGGTATCTTCTTCTAATATGCTTATTTCTTGTTGAATAGACTGGATTAGTTTTTCTTGTTGTTTAATTTTTTTTCGGAGCAGGCTCAATTGGTTGAGACTAGCTTTTTTTTCGGAGCCTGTTTCGGCTAATAATTTATTGGTGTACTCGATATCTTGCAAGGTTTTAACTCGATCTTTTTTCAGTTGATCGAGGTCTTGCGCATGGAGGATTAA
Organism: uncultured Bacteroidota bacterium; assembly: GCA_937954085.1. Taxonomy (GTDB): domain Bacteria; phylum Bacteroidota; class Bacteroidia; order Bacteroidales; family M50B96; genus M50B96. The sequence continues at coordinate 90,775 of CALGAK010000125.1, read as the reverse complement.
TACCCCAAAGCTCAACAATAAACCAAGTAAAAACCGTTTGCTCATTGGATTTAGTTTTTGGGAAGATTAAAGGGAAAACTCAACTGATCGTTGAAACGGAGTTTATCGCAGTGGATTCGAATTTGAACGACCTCTGTTTTTTTTCTGATTTCCAGGTCGGTTTGACTGGGAAACTGATAGGATTGGTGCTTTTCGAAGTTCGTATAATCGATAATCCAGATTGCTTCCGGAGTAATAAATTGCGAGGTAAGCAAATTCATAAGGGGTTGCTGAATAAGGTGTGTAGCACTGAGCGGCAAAGCACCTTTGGCCTCGCGGGTTATGGTTTCGATTCCAGTGTAGGGATCGGGGTTGGATTTAGATTTTTCTTTACCGGGCAGCAATTGATTCAGGAGGATAGCTTGCAGCATTGGGAAATCGATTTGCCAACCATAAATCTCGTATAAATTGGAATAATTACCCCGGATGGTTTCTTGTTGGATACGGTTATAAATTACAAAGCTATCGGGATACAAGGCAGCCTTGGCGACCAATACGCCACTATTGAGATTCAAATTTAACCAGATGATACTGTCTTTTTGAATTCGCAGCAAAGCCTTCATCTCGTTGATATTACTCATTGTTTCGCTTTGCAAACGGAGTCGGGCTTCGAGGGTTTCGATGGGAGTTTGATCGATGGCCATGGGTTTATCGTGAATCTGTTTGCCTGAGGGTCTAAAAAGGGAACAAGCAGGTAGAGCTAGTACTAAAACCCAGATTAATAGCCAATTAAATACCCGTTTTCTTATTTTTAATCCAAGCATGTTTTATCCTTCATTTTTTGATTCAAGGTTTCGGATTCACTTCCGAGCGCAGCGGCCTTTTCCCAATTCATGGTAGCCTTTTCGAGGTTACCAAGCTTACAATGGATATCGCCCAAATGTTCCCTGAAAAGGGCTTTCTCCTCGGAGCTCAATTCAATGGCTCGCTCCAGGTATTCCTTTGCGGTTGGATAATTTCCCAGCAAATAATTAATCCATCCGTAGGTATGTAAAAAGGCGACCCGATTGGGTTCCATTTCAAGACTTTTAGCCGATAATTCCAGTGCATGCTCAAGCTTTACTTTTCGCAAGGCTAAATAGTAACTGTAGTTATTGAGAGTAAAAGGATTATCGGGGTTAAAGCGGATGCTTTTCTCGAAAGCTTCGTCGGAAGCAGCATGGTTTTCCATGCGATTATAGTGTTCCCCCAGAAAATTATACATATCGGAAAGGAGTAAGGTATCGCCAATAGCGAAGTTCAATCCGGATTCGAGCGATTTTATTCCCTCCTGATAGCGTTTCGTAAAAAGGCAAGCTTGACCGTGGAGGACATAATAATTGGCATAGAGCGGGAAAAGATCCAAAGCGGTTTTGGTATCCTGATAGAGCCGTTCATTATCGCCGGAATTGAGACTTATTTGGAGAGCCAAATTCATCAGTTCCTGGCTTACTTTGGCTTTATTGATTTGGGCCCGGACCAATTCATGTGCTTTTTCCCATTCTTGCTGATTCATGTAAATCAGGGCACGAATGATTTTATCTTCCGACTCTTCCGGATGTAGTTGATTCACCCCTTCGACCAGTTCGATCATGGTTTCCTGGTTATCGGGTTGGTAATAATATTCAAAAAGCAAGGCAAGTGCTTCTTTTTTAAGTTCGTAGTCGAGGTCGGGGGTTTCGAGTGCTGTTTTGTAAAACGGAATCGCTTTATCGGGCTGTTTATTGAGCATAAGAAAGCTGGCATAGGAGAGCGATAAAATGCCTTGATTGGGATGAACAGTAAGGCTTTGTTGATACCAGTTTTCGGCCTCCTTCATTTGATTCATCCTGACGAGTTCCTCGACATACATGAGGCTGAACTTGAGTTCCCCTGGATAGGTAAAAGCGAGTTTTTTCAGTTCATCGAGTGCATCTTGTTGCTTTCCCTCCGTTTTAAAGAGTTTATGCTTATTCAGGCTCAGGTACTCGTTGACTCCTACTTCCTTTTCAATTTCGGTGAACAGGGCGATGGCTTTTTTACCCGATTTGGCATCGAGGCTGTAAAGCTCCGCTAGATCCAATTTATATTCTAGCTTATCGGTATTTTCTACTAAATTTTCATACACTTTTTGAGCTTCTTTCCAATCTTCTTTCTGAATGAGCATGCTAGCGTAGAGCAATTGCATCCAGGGATTAGCCGGTTCGATTTCAGCAGCACGCTTGGCGTAATAAAAAGCATCGCTAGGTTGATTGTTGAATAAGTACACGGTAGCTATTTCGTAGTGCAGAGTGGCATTGTCGGGTTTCATCCCGAGGCATTTTTGATATACTGCGAGTGCTTCTGCCAGATAACCAAGGGTTTTAAGCCGATGCCCTTCCATGAAATAATGGAGATACTCCATCTCATTCTTTTGCAATTGACGCTGGTCGACCGTTTGTATCGGCTGATTTTGAGTCGATTTACAAGCCTGCAAGAGGATGAAGCTCAAGAGGAATCCGGCAAAAGCCATCCGTTTTAAGCTAGTGTTTATCATAGGATTTGAACCTTTTAGGTAAAAGCAAGCAAAGCTAAGTCAATTGATGGATTAGTTTACACCTGTATGACCAAATCCACCAGAAGAGCGTTCGGTTTCGTCGAGGACCTCGACTGGTTTCCATGCAATGGTTTCGTGCTTGCTGATTATTAATTGGGCAATTCGCTCGCCGTTTTCGATAACAAAGACCTCGGAGCTAAGGTTAATGAGGATTACGCCAATTTCGCCCCGGTAATCGGAATCGATGGTCCCTGGAGAATTGAGCACCGTAATTCCCTTTTTCAAAGCGAGCCCGCTTCGTGGTCGAACTTGAGCTTCGAATCCGGTTGGCAATTGAATAAACAATCCGGTTGGGACCAGCACACGCTGCAAAGGATTTAAGGAAATGCTTTCCGAAAGATTGGCTCTCAGATCCATCCCTGCACTCTGGGATGTACTATACTGAGGTAAAGGATGTTTCGAATGGTTGACGATTTTGATAGGTATTATTTCATTCATAGGATAGCGTTAAATAGTTACAAACTGACTAATGAATCGTTTTATTCTTTCGGCTCCATAATTCGGAGAGATAAACGCCCGACACGAAAACCAGCACGAGCAAGGTTCGGAAGGTATATTTGGCAAGGGTTGGCCAAGAATCGGGCATTTCGCGATGTGCATAAAAGAGCAGGAGTGCCAATCCAAAGAATCCCAAAATGGATCGTATCGGATAGGCAATCGGAAAATATTTTCTTCCCCAAAAATAAGAAATGAGCATCATGAAAAAGTAGCAGAAAAAATGCGCCCAAGCAGCGGCTGCATAACCATAGAGGGGAACAAAAATCACATTAATGAGCAAGGTAATAAGCGAACCGACCACTGCAATTAAGGCTCCGTAACGAGTAAGATCGTTCAGCTTATACCATACCGAGAGGTTATAGAAGATTCCAAGGAATAAGTTCCCCATCAAAATGACCGGAACCACGAATAAGCCATCGTGGTAGCGTTCGTTGATAAAATGCTTAACCACATCGAGATAAAGCATAACTCCTAAGAAAATGAAGAGACCAAAGGCCACGAAATATTTCATGACTAAGGCATAGGTTTCTTTCGAATTTTTCTCCTTAGCCTGACTAAAAAAGAAAGGTTCAGCCGCGAATTTGAACATTTGAATAAAGAGCATCATGAGCACGGCTAACTTGGTATTTGCGCCATATACCCCAATGAGGCTTAACAAATAATCGTCGGGGTTTTCAATGCCATCGGGAACAGGCATCAAGAATTTGAAAATCAGTTTATCGCTCACTTCGTTGATCATTCCGGCAACACCTAAAATGACTAAAGGCCAGGCGTATCGAAGCATCGATCGATACATACTCCAATCGAATTCCCACTTAATCTTAAGGATTTCAGGAAGTAATAAAATCGTGGTAACGGCAGTGGCAATTAAATTTGCCACAAAGGCATAGCCAACCCCTACCTCGGGGTTATAGAATTGCAAAGCCCAATGTGTAGGATCGGTTTTCGAAAGAAGGGGAAAACCAACAAAAAAGAGCAAGTTGAAACCAATATTGATAAGGATATTGGTGATTTTAAGCAAAGAAAAACGAACCGCTTTATTTTCATATCGCAAACGTGCAAAGGGAATAGCCATAAATGCATCGAGTGCCAAGATGATTCCCAGCATTTGAATGTATTCTGGATTGTATTCATAGCGAATAGCATCGGCGATGGGTTGGGTAAAGGCAAAAACCACTACCAGGAACAGCGTTGAAGTAGCCAGCAGTGAAAAAGAAATCGTACTGAAAACGGTTGATTTTTTGGCTTCTTTTTCGATAAAACGGAAAAAAGTTGTTTCCATTCCATAGGTAAGAATCACCAGCAAGAAAGCTACATAGGCATACAATTCGGTTACTACACCATACTCATTCTTCTCAAAAATTTCGGTATAAAAAGGAGTTAGCAGCAGGTAATTGAGCAACCGGGGAGCGATGGTGCCCATTCCGTAAACAAGGGTTTGACCGGCAAGTTTTTTTATAGCACCCATGGATTATTGTTTAACCGGATAAATCATTTTGAAATGCTTGATTCCAGCCTCTTCGAACTCATCACCCCTAATTTCAAAGCCGGCCCGCAAATAAAAATTGACAGCACGGTCCTGAGCATGGAGGTACACCTTTTGGTTTTGATGACTTAACTCGTCGAGAATAAACCGCAGTAAGACCTCTCCTACTTTTTTATTCCTAAAAGGCTTCATTACCGCAAACCGCTCTAACTTGATTCCATCGGTTGTTTGTCTGTATCGAGCAGTAGCATAGTAATTTCCTTTACTGTGAACCAAGTAATGAATGCAGTTTTTGTCTTTCCCATCCACTTCGAGTTGTTCGTCGACTCCTTGTTCTTCCACAAATACTTTCTTTCGTATTTCGATAGCGCGATGTAAAAGTTTTTCATCGTTTCCCGAAAAGCGTATAATATTTCCCTTTTCCAAGTCGGGTAGTTCCGGTTCAAGATAAATGGTCGCTTCCATGCCTAATTTTTCTCGTAAAATATTTCGAAAATCGTAAGTAATCTGATGAGCCTTACTCAAAATCATTTCCCCGGGCAAACGGATATGGAAGGTTACTTCGCTGTGTTCGCCATACTTGTGGATATGAAAATGGTGAGGGTGTAGGTTGTGTTCGGAAATTTGATTAGCAAGTGCCGTAATCGATTGGACTAAATCCTCGCTAGGATGCTCGCCGAGCAAGGGTTGAATGGTATTTCGAATAATGACTACACCGGTATAAACGATCATGAGGCCTACTAAAAAGCCAAGCACCCCATCGATCCACCACCAATAGGAACCCAGAAAAATACCCACTAGAATAACGAAACTGGAAATGGAATCGGACCGATGATGCCAACCATCGGAAATGAGGGAATACAGTTTAAAACGCTTGCCCAGGCGTATGGCATATTGTGCAAGTAATTCTTTAACAACGAGCGAGATAATAGTAACAACAATGGCAATGGTTCCGTAGTTGGCATCTTGTCGATCCATTAGTCGTTGTACCCCTTCCACTGCAAAATTAACCCCCACCAATACGAGTAAAACGCCAATAATGATAGAGGCCACCGATTCGGCCCTGCCATGTCCGAATGGATGGTCATGGTCGGCAGGTTTTTGGGAGATTTTGGCACCTACAAGCACTACTAAAGATGAAAGCGAATCGGAAAGGGTATGCCAGGCATCAGCAATCAAGGCCACGGAGCCGGAAACAATACCCGCATAAAACTTAATGATAAAGAGAAAAAGGTTCGCCCAAAGAGAAACCCATCCTTCTTTTTTTGCATAGTAAAATTTATCCCTTACTTGGCTCATAACAGCGGGTATGGTGGACGCTAGTCCGAAACAGAATCATGATAAATAAACCTTTAAAAGTAGGCACAAAACAAGTGAAATTTCAAGCTTGAAAAAAGATAATACGATTTAAGCGTTCAATTAAGCATCTAGCGAAAAGCTTTGCGATGTAATTTATACTTTCGTGCTATGATGGAAACGGAAAAACCGGCAATAAGCATCTTGCTTCCTTCCTATCGTGGAGCCGATATTTTAGCGAAGCAACTAGGAGGTCTGCTCCAGTTTATGCAACATCGGTTTACCGATTTTGAAATTATCGTTATCGACGATGGATCGAACGATGCAGGAAAAACCCAGGATATTTGCACACAGTTCGGTGTAAAGTACTTGTTCTTAAGCGAGAATAAAGGAAAAGGAGCTGCTATTCGAACAGGAATGGCTGCAGCTCAGGCTCCTGTTGTTTTATTTACCGATGTGGATATTCCTTTCGAATACGAAACCATTGCGAGATTTTATCAATTGATTTTCGAGAAGCAATACGACCTGGTAGTTGGCGATCGCACTCATCCGCAATCGGAATACTTTGCATCCATTTCTCCCCTCCGAAAATGGGGAAGTCATCTGTTTTACTTCTTAGTTAGTAAAGTCTTTACGAAAGGCTTACCCGACACCCAATGCGGCATAAAAGCTTTTAAATCGTCGGTAGGAAAAACGCTTTTCCGGCAAAGTACTATCGACGGCTTTGCTTTCGATGTAGAAATTTTAAGTCTGGCGGCCTTAAAAGGATATGTTTCCATCGGATTACCGGTCCGGTTGAGAAACAAAGAACTAAGTACGGTTCGTATGATGTATCATGGTTTAGGAATGCTAGGTGATCTAATTTCGATTGCCTGGCGATTGAAAACCGGTTATTATTTAAAACCTGAAATGCCTCATGAAAAAAACACCTTCGAAAAAAAATAAGCAACCTACAAGCCCCATCTCCACTGCCACGACACTACCAACCAAGCAGCTAGTGCTATATGCCGTGCTTTTTGCACTGGTTGGATTCTTTGTGTATTGGTCCTCTTTGTCGCATGGTTTTGTGCGATGGGACGATGATTGGTTTGTTTACGATAATCCGTACGTGAACGATTTCAGTTTCGATCGAATAGGAAGCTTGTTTAGCGAATTTTACCAAGGACAGTATAGTCCGGTTACCGCCATAATCATGGCCGGTCAATACGCCTTAGGCGAAGGGTCGGCATCGGTTTTCCATTGGGTTAGCCTACTTCTTCACGTGTTAAATACAGCATTGGTTTTCAGGATTTTTCGTCGCTTGTCGGAGAACGATTGGGTTGCACTACTTACCGCAGGCATGTTCATGCTTCATCCGGTTCAAGTAGAGAGTATTTCCTGGATTTCGGCTCAGAAAGTCCTGAATTTCAGTTTCTTTTTCCTTCTAGCTATCGATCAGTACATTAGCTATGTAAACAAGATTCAACCTCGACGATCGCTGCTCCTCTTCTATCTCTTTTTTACGCTTTCGTTTTTGGCCAAAGAACAAGCCGTAACCCTGGCCTTATCTACCTTCGGATTAGACTATTTACTGCGCAGAGATTTTAAAGACAAAAAAGTCTATTGGGAAAAAATTCCCCTCTTTTTCCTTGCCCTTGTAATGGGATTAATCACCATTTATTCTACCCGAAGTGGAGAGTTCTTGCAGGATAGCCGATCGGTTCATTTTCTGCAACAACTGGCATACTCATCCTATTCCCTATTGCTCTACGCAATCAAGCTGGTATTACCCATTCATTTATCGGCTTTTTATCCCTACCCGAACGAAGCTCATGAAGCTTTTCCCGTGTTGCTTTATGTGAGCATCTTACCGATAGTGGCACTCGCTTACTTCTTTTTCAAAGAAATCCGTCGTTTCCGCTGGTGGATATTCGGTACTTACTTTTTCTTGGCCAACATTATTTTGGTACTACAAGTAATGCCCTTACGCGATTTCATTATTGCCGACCGCTACCTCTACCTACCTGCCTTGGGTGTATGGTTTCCTTTATCGCATTATTTGGTTCAAATGGCTCGCAAGAAACACCTGCGTAGTATTAGCCTTTCCATAATGGTTGTATTGGGTCTTTTTTATGCCATTCAATCCCATCAGCGAAGTGGAATTTGGGAATCGAGCCTAAGTTTGTTCGACGATATGGCAACCAAGTATCCGCAATCGTCAATTGCCCTCAATAATAGAGGATTAGCTTATGCCGACACGAAACAATATGCCCTAGCAGTAAAGGATTACAAAGAAGCGATCTCCCTTAATCCGAGTAGTTTATTTCCCTATAATAACCTGGGGATTGTACTTCGGGAAATGGGAAAAACAGAAGAATCGGAATTTTATCTAAGCGAAGCGATTGCTGCTGATTCCAGCTTTGCTCAAGCTTGGTTTAATCGTGCGGAGACCCGTGCCGCCAGAAACGATTTGAATGGAGCTATTTCCGATTATAGCTACTTTCTGGGGTTACGTCCGGAATATTTAAAAGCTTATGTATCAAGAGGTATTCAATATTTTAAGCAAGAAAACATTGAATCAGCTTTGCAGGATCTGAACCATGCGGTCGATCAAGGATATGGAGCCGAAGCCTATCTGAATCGTGGAGTCATCTATTTAAACGTGCAAAATTATCCGCAGGCCATACAGGATTTTAATAAGAGTTTAGCCCTGCGACCCGATTTCAGCCATGTTTATTTGAATCGAGGAATCGCTTACTTACAAATGATGGATAATAGTAGCGCCTGTGCGGATTTTAAGCGAGCTTTGCAACTCGGATTCCGACAAGCCGAATCCTTATTGAAACAACATTGTAACGACTAACACAGCATGAATCAACGTCCGTCTGTTTTGATTATTTATACCGGAGGAACCATCGGAATGGTTGAAGATCCGGTTCGAGGAACCCTCCGACCTTTCGACTTCGATCACATTTTAAAGCAGGTTCCTGAACTAAAAGCATTTGGATATCACTTGGAAACTTTGAGTTTTAATCCGATAGTGGATAGTTCGAACATGGATCCGAAAATATGGATCCAACTGGCTGAAATCCTAAAAGAACATTACGATCGCTTCGATGGCTTTGTTATTCTTCATGGAACCGACACCATGGCTTATACTGCATCGGCTTTAAGTTTTTTACTGGAGAATCAATATAAACCGGTTATTCTAACGGGTTCGCAATTACCGATTGGAAAGATTCGCACCGATGGAAAGGAAAACTTAATTACCGCGATTGAAATTGCTGCAAAAAAACAAAATGGAATGGCTCTGGTGCCGGAAGTGTGCATATATTTTGAGTACCGATTATTTCGCGGAAATAGAACCAGTAAATACAGCGCAGAACATTTCAATGCCTTTCATTCACCCAATTACCCTCCTTTAGCCGAGGCTGGAATCGAAATTAAATTCAATTATCAAAGTATTCATTATCCAGCTCTTATAAAGGATTTAGTAATTCATACCCAACTGGATAATCGAGTAGGTATTTTGAAAATATTTCCGGGAATGTCGGCCGAATATGCCCAATGTATTTTACACAATCCCGATATAAAAGCTTTAGTAATGGAAACCTATGGTGCTGGAAACGCTAGCACTTCTCCTTGGTTTCTAGAAGCTATAGAGCATGCCATCGACCAAGGGAAAATAATTTTAAATGTAACCCAATGCAGTGCAGGTAGTGTACAAATGGGTCGATACGACACCTCTCTAAAATTATTGGATATTGGGGTTATTTCGGGTCACGATATAACGAGCGAAGCTGCGTTGGCAAAGTTGATGTTTGTACTTGGAAAAGAAACAGAACGCCAGAAACAGATAGCCTTGCTGCAAAGCAACATTAGCGGCGAAATAAGCAGTTAATTATAAGCCCACTAAACCTTCGTCGGCATCGTAGATGGATGCAAGGTAAGCAATGGTTCTTTTTTGAAATAATTTTTTGATATCGTTTCGAATGGGGACGTAATCGTCGTGAATGGCACATTTGGGTTTACCACTTTCTTCGCAACTGCGAATTCCTACTAAACAACCTGTAAAAATTCCTTCACCGTCGATGAGGAGAACCACATCGTAGAGCGAAATTTCGTTTGGATCTTTGCCAATACCAAACCCACCATGAGGACCTTTTAAGGAACTCAGGAAGCCTTTTTTGGTTAACATTTGGAGGATTTTTCCTAGAAAGGGGGTGGGGATATCTAAATCGTCGGATATTTTTTTAATCCCAATTTTTTTTCCTTCGCTGGCATGTACCGCTAGATAAACCATGGCTCGTATTCCGTACTTACATGTATTCGATAGCATAATGGCTGAATTTTATGTCACTTATAAAAGTAAAATCGTTCAAAAATTTACGTCGCAATTTAACATAAATCTTGGCATGCTTCCGCTAAACAGCATTCCCCCAAGCGACCAATAATTATTCTGATAAATACTAGCCAATAGGAATTTTTTCGATACGCGCAATGTGCCTTCCTCCTTCAAAATCGGTCGATAAAAATGCTTCAACAATACTAAGTGCATCGTCTTGCGAAACAAATCGTGCTGGTAAAGCACAAACATTAGCATCGTTATGAAAGCGAGCCAAGCGAGCTAATTCCGGTTCCCAACAAAGTGCTGAACGAATACCGGGGTATTTATTGGCCACCATATTAATTCCATTTCCACTTCCACAGAGAGAAATGCCAAAATCGGCATCCTTATTCACTACAGCTTGTGCCATGGGATGGGCAAAATCGGGATAATCGGCACTTTCTTCCGAATTCGTTCCAAAATCGATAATCGAATATCCTCTTTGTTTCAAAATATCGATAAGATACTTTTTGGTTTGATAACCAGCATGATCGCATGCAAAAGCCAATCGTTTCATGATCGTTTGCGAAATTTATTGAATACTAAATGTAATAGGCCGACAAAGATAGATTCCTTCTATCAATTTGAAATGCTAAGCTATCGGAAATGAAAAAGGTTGCACCTGAATGCAACCTTCGATTATTGAGCACTTACTTTATGAAAAGCCTAAATGGCTTCGGTTTCAACAATTTTTGCCAATAAATCGGCGTAAGGTAAAAACAAGAGTTTGCGTCCTTCAAATTCAACTTCGGTTCCGGAATATTGCTTGAAGAAAACATAATCTCCAAGACTAATTCCCGCATTCTCAATGCTACCAATCGCAATGACCTTAGCATATTGAGGTTTTTCTTGTGCAGAATCGGGTATGATAATTCCACTGCTCGTTTTGGCTTCTTTTACTTCTATTTCGACCAAAACATTTTCATTTAATGGCTGTAATTCTTTCATGACAGTATAAGTTTTTAAATTACGATTCGGCAATTATGACTACTCAAATTTTCGTGCGAAAATAATAATCCTTCCACGATGCAATCACTAAAATTAGTTAAGACCGAGCAGTTGATCGATTTTTTTCTGATCGAATCCAACTACTACCTGTCCGTTAATATCGGTTTGTGGCACTCCTTGCTGACCCGATTTGCGTACCATCTCTTGCAAGGCTTTATCATCTTTACTCACATCAATTTCTCGATAAGCAACCTGACGCTTCCTGAAATAGCCTTTAATGGTATTACACCAACTGCACGTAGGGGTGGAGTACAAAATGACCCGATTTTGCCTTTTCCCTTCAACTCCGGAAGCAGTAAACAGCGATTTTTCAAATAAAGCTTTGTAATAATCTTCGTCCATGCAGCCTTTAACCACTTGTGTCATTTGGGTATGCTCAAATAATAATAAACTTGGAGCCGAAGTAATTTGATACTGGGGATGAACATCGCGCACTTGGCTTACATCGACAAAAGCTAAGGCTAATTTCGTTTCTAAACCGGCCAGTTTTCCGAAAGCACATTCACTAATTTCCGAACCCGATTTATACATTAATAAACCTGAATTTGGATGTTCTTTCAACCAATCTTTCCACTCATTCAAGGATTCAATTGCTTTCATTTGTTTTTGTTTATTTTAGGTATTCGTTCCAACGAAATCAGACCTGAAAACAGCTTGTTAATCTTTTATTACACTACTGCTTTGAGTTTTACCAATTTCATCTAGTCTGTTTCAATCATGTTTCTTTCTTGTCAAAACACCTATCCAGGTGGGAGAATAATTGATTCCACTTGGAGACGTTTTTTCCGGCTGCGAAATTACAAACATCTAAAAATCTGTATATGTTAATATTTATAAAATTTGAATGGAGTGGGGAATTCTCATCAGGGAAATAAGACCTCCCAGGCTGTTAATTAGGTGGTCGAAATTGTTTACAAAGCGTTCATAATTTTCGGATACAAAATGATAAAAATGCTTGGGAAATATCGATTACATCTTGGTTTATACATTTTTTAAAAAGATGCAAGAACTTTTTTTAAGATTAAGCTTATCATTTATTAACATGAAATTAACCTACGAATAGGAGCATCGACTCACATTTTTTTGAACCATGCCAATCATGAACAACTTGTTGAAAATTACGATAAGCAAAAGAGCCACAAAACTATAGTACAATAAGCATTGTTAATAGCCTGTGAATAGCTTCTTAATTATGGGAAAATCAAATAAAATGTAAGACTTTTACCACGAAATTAACCGGGATAATAATAAGAACATAGTTTTAAAATCTTTAATCTATATTATTTATAATATGTCATTGATTGTGAATAAATCCGATTTAGACCGATTGGGATATTTATCCATTGCACCCGAGCCGGGTATTAATTTGGTCGAAGCTATTCAGGAAATGAAGCGGGAAAAAAATGCGGTCATTTTGGGTCACTACTATCAAACTGCCGAGATTCAAGACATTTCCGATTTTGTGGGCGATAGTCTCGCTTTAGCTCAACAGGCAGCTAAAACCAAGGCGGATATCATCGTATTTGCCGGGGTTCACTTCATGGCTGAAACGGCAAAAATTTTATCGCCCGATAAAAAAGTCTTGCTCCCCGATTTAAAAGCGGGTTGTTCTTTGGCTGAATCGGCACCTGCCGATCAATTTGCTGCCTTTAAAAAAAATTATCCCAATCATCTGGTGGTTTCTTATGTGAATACCAGTGCAGCCATTAAAGCCCAAACCGATATTGTGTGTACCTCCACAAATGCAAAACACATTATCGATTCCATTCCAGCCGATCAAGACATCATTTTTGCCCCGGATAAAAACTTAGGGAACTACCTGAATAGCATTACAGGTCGTAATATGGTTTTATGGGATGGAGCTTGTCATGTACACGAACAATTCAGCTTGGAGAAAATTCTCAAGCTGCAACAAGAAAACCCCGACGCGCTCACCATTGCACATCCCGAATGTGAAAAACCTGTTTTGATGGTAGCCGATCATATCGGATCTACCGCATCTTTATTGAAATTTACGATTCAATCCGATAAACAAAAATTCATTGTTGCCACCGAATCGGGTATCATTCACCAAATGCAGAAGGCAAATCCCGATAAACTATTCATTCCCGCTCCTCCAAACGATTCAACTTGTGCTTGTAATGATTGTATGTATATGAAATTGAATACTTTACAAAAATTATATACTTGCATGAAATATGAATTGCCCGAAGTAGTTTTAGATGAAGCCATTCGAATTAAAGCCGAAAAACCCATTTTAAAAATGCTCGAAATTTCGGAACATTTGGGTTTGTAACAAATTAGAAATAAGCTATGAAAACGCTGTTTGGGCTTTTCCTTTTCTTTGTCTTTCCTTGGAGTTTAACGGCACAAAACCCTGCAGCTTCCGAAGGAGAATACGTTCGTTTTTATCATCCAGACAGCACGCTGGCAAGTGAAGGTTATCTCGAAAATGGCAAACCCAATGGATATTGGAAAAACTATTACCCAAATGGCAACTTAAAGTCGGAGGGGAATCGTAAGTTTTTTCAGCTCGATGGACCTTGGGTTTTTTACAACGAAGAAGGTGATACCTTGGAAATTATCGATTACCGGAAAGACATGAAGAATGGCTATCATATTCGATACGAATATTTTACCAACGATAAAGGCAAGAAAATCCGGCAGCTTCTGTTCAGGGAACTCTTTTTCAATAATCAGCAGGAATTGGTAAGCGAATACTATCGCAATGGTTTTCTATTTCAGGAAGTGAATTATGAAAATGGAGTAAAGCAAGGTCTTACAAAAGAGTACGATACAGCAGGTAATCTGGTTACTATTTTAAACTATCGGAATAATATTCTTCTCCATCGCGAAGTCATTAATCGATTCAATCAGCAAGGTGAAAAGAATGGAGTTTGGAAAAGTTTTCATCCAAATAATCAGCTTAAAACAGAAGCGAATTACGATAATGGTTTACTCCACGGAACCTTTAAAGAGTACGATTCGAGAGGTCAGCTAATCAAAGTACTTCGTTACGATCAGGGTGTTGCCATTGTGGAGAAAATGGAAACACAAGATGCAGTTAGTTATCAAAAGGATTTTTATCCGAATGGTACACTTAAGCAAGCTGGTGGCTATATCGATACGATTCCGGTTGGTATGCATCGGTACTATCGGAAAGATGGCAGCATTGAGCTTGCTAAGGAATTCGACGACACCGGATTGTTGCTTGCGGAAGGAATACTCGACGAGAATGCAAAAAAATCGGGCAAATGGAAAGAGTTTTATTCCGATGGCAGTGTTAAAGCTCTAGGGACTTACAAAAATGGCAAGAAGAATGGAGAATGGGTTTACTATTTTCCGGGAGGTCAGGTAGAGCAGCGGGGTTCCTTTTCCAACGATCGTTTTCAAGGTCCATGGACTTGGTACTACGAAACAGGAGAGATTTGGAGAACCGAAGAATTTTTTCGGGGGAAAGAAAATGGCATGAGCATCGAATATTTGAAAGATGGTACTATTATCGATCAGGGGGAATACATCGATGGATTAAGGGAAGGAACCTGGATGCATCAAGTGGGCGACCATGTAGAAAAAGGCCAATATATCAATGGTTTCAAAGAAGGAACGTGGAAATATTATTACACCAATGGTGAACTGAAGTTTAAAGGCAATTTCATACAAGGACAAGAAGACGGCAAACAGGTTTGGTATTACGAAAATGGTAAAACCGAATGGGAGAAATACTACATCTACGGTAGTCGGGAGAAAACTTGGAGACAATTTAATGAAGATGGAACACTTTATTTATCAATTACTTATAGAGACGATAAAGAAATTCGTGTAAACGGAAAAGATATCCAATCCGATGATGAGTAAGAATTTCGTGGTTTTAATACATTTGGCCTTTAGTAAAATTAATCTATGACTTCGGAACACTTCGATTTGCGCAACGACGATTCCTTTCGTTCGGATAATGAAATGGAAAAACAGCTACGTCCGGCTGATTTTACCCAGTTCAATGGCCAATCGAAGATTGTAGAAAATTTGAGAATCTTTGTTGCCGCCGCTAAACAACGTCGCGAATCGCTCGACCACGTGTTGCTGCATGGACCTCCGGGTTTGGGCAAAACTACCTTAGCCAATATTATTGCCAACGAGCTGAATGTGAGCTTGAAGCTTACTTCGGGTCCTGTTCTGGATAAACCCGGCGATTTGGCCGGCCTTCTTACCAATCTGGAAGAAAATGAAGTGCTTTTCATCGACGAAATTCATCGTTTATCTCCCATTGTAGAGGAATATTTGTATTCTGCTATGGAAGATTTTCGCATCGATATCATGATAGATAAAGGTCCTTCTGCTCGTTCTATTCAAATTGATTTACAACCTTTTACATTGATTGGTGCTACTACCCGAAGTGGATTGCTTACCAGTCCGCTCCGTGCCCGTTTTGGTATCAATGCTCATTTGGAATACTACGATGCTTCGATCCTGTCGGGGATAATCAAGCGTTCGGCTCTAATTTTAAACGTACCCATTACCGACCAGGCAGCACAAGAAATTGCTCGCCGCAGCAGAGGAACGCCCCGTATTGCGAATGCTTTACTCCGACGTGTGCGCGATTTTGCTCAGGTCAAATCCGATGGTACTATCGAAATTGAAATCACACGTTTTGCACTCGAAGCACTCAACATCGATAAATATGGACTCGATGAGGTGGATAACAAGATTCTGCTCACTATTATCGATAAGTTCAAAGGGGGTCCGGTAGGGCTCAATACCATTGCCACGGCTCTAAGCGAAGATCCTGGTACCATCGAAGAGGTGTATGAACCTTTTTTAATTAAACAAGGATTCATCAAACGAACGCCACGCGGACGCGAAGCAACGGAGTTAGCATACCGTCATTTGGATAAAATTCCCCCCGGATTACAGGTTGGTTTATTCGATTAATCGTGAACCAATTATCCTTGCAATCGTTTGCAATCCGCTTCGGCATTTAAGCTTTAAATAATTCTTATGTCCCCCGCTATATCGGGTTTTTTTGCTTTTCTTTGCAGGGTAAAAAAATGTTGAACACTAGCCATTTAAGTTCTTTAGAAGGAAAGTGCAATCATAATTATCCATACCAGAAAAATTATGAGCTATCTAAAAATTAATAAACAGCAATTGATTAATTTGGAACAATCGCTTGGATTGGAATTACTCCGCTCCAACCGGGCCGGTTCCTATTCAAACACCACGCTTATTGGTTCCAATACACGGAAATACCATGGCCTATTGGTTTCTCCGGTTCCGAACCTCGATTTCGATAATCATGTAATTTTATCCGATTTGGATGAAACGATTATTCAGCGTGGTGCCGAGTTTCGTCTCGGATTGCATAAATACCAGGGAAATAATTGGGAACCCAAAGGACATAAGTATGCCATGGATTTTGAACTCGACCCTATTCCGGCCATCATCTATCGGGTTGGTGGGGTTAAGTTGAAACGAGAAACCCTCTTAGTTCAAAACGATGAGCGTATTCTAATCCGATATACCTTGCTCGATGCTCACAGCCCAACCAAGATTCGTCTGCAACCTTTTCTGGCTTTTCGGAATGTGCATCAGTTAAGTAAAGAGAACTTGTATGCAAATACCCGGTTCGATCATATTCCCAATGGAATCAAAATTAAACTCTACGAAGGCTATCCTTTCTTGCACATGCAAACCAATAAAAAGGCAGAGTTTATTTCTGTTCCCGATTGGTACCGAAATATCGAATACATCGAAGAAGAAAAAAGAGGATATGAGTTCCGCGAAGATTTATTTGTTCCGGGCTTTTTCGAATTCTCCATTAAAAAAGATGAATCGATTATCTTCTCGGCCGGCTTGAAGGAAAATACACCGAGCAGTATTACCCGTTATTTTACCAAAGAACTCCAATCACGCGTCCCTCGCGATAGTTTCGATAACAATTTGAAGAATGCGGCTCAACAATTTCTGGTAAACTTCGAAGGAAAATCCGAAATCATGGCCGGTTATCCTTGGTATGGTCGTGGAGGTAGAGATACCTTTATTTCGCTTCCCGGTTTACTCCTTACCGACGATAATACCAAAACCTATCGTCAGGTTCTGGATTCGATGATTCGGGACATGAATGGTCCTCTTTTTCCAACAGTGGGTCGTGGGGTTCAAATGAAATACGAAGCAGCCGATTCTCCTTTGTGGTTTATCTGGTCGGTTCAGCAATTGTATCATGCTTCAGCCAAAAAATCCGAGATTGCTAAAAGCTATTGGCCGGTTATCAGCCTTATTTTAGAATCTTACCGAAAAGGAACGGATTTCAATATCCATCAAGCGGAAAATGGACTTATCTGGCAAGGTCAGGAAGGAATAGCGCTAACCTGGATGGATGCCTACACTGCGAAAGGACCCGTAACTCCGCGCCGTGGTTTTACCGTCGAGATTAATGCCTTGTGGTACAATGCCATTGAATTTGCTCTGGAATTAGCAAAACGCTTGAAAGAGAAAGAATTTACTGAAGCGTGGAAAGCGGAACCTGAACGTGTGAAAAGATCATTTCTAAGAACTTTTTGGAATCGAGACCGAAAATACTTAGCCGATTATGCTCACGATTTGAAAACCGATTGGTCGGTGCGTCCCAATATGCTATTCGCAGTCTCGCTTCCCTACACCATGCTTACCCTCGATCAGATGAAAGAGGTGGTCGATATGGTTAAGAATGAATTGCTTACTGAAAGAGGAGTAAGAACTTTGAGTCCGCAACATCCTCATTACAAAGGATATTATTCGGGTAATGCCGATGAACGGGAACAAGCCTTTCATCAGGGTACTGCCTGGCCATGGCTATTAGGTGCTTTTGCCGATGCTTACTGGCGGGTTTATGAGAAATCGGGTTTGAATGTGATTAAAAATCTATACTTCGGTTTCGAAGAAGAAATGTCGAAAAATGCGCTGGGTACCATTTCTCAAATACACGATGGAGATCCACCCCATGCAGCCGGCGGAGCCATTAGCTATGCTATGAGTGTGGGTGAACTATTACGAATGCGCGCCTTAATCGATCGAATTGAAAACCCAAAAACAACAAACTAGGAAAACAGCAAGGGTGGACTTCTGTTCTTAATGATGTCCTCCCTTCCTGTTGAATGATAGAAGCCAGAAACGAAAAGCATTCACCACCCAATAGGCGCATGGAAAAATCGGTGAATGCAGATTAAGTTTCTTCTGAATAATGAAATTTTAAAATAGACAGATGAAAGTACTCATGTTTGGTTGGGAGTTTCCCCCTCACATAACCGGAGGTTTAGGTACGGCCTGTTATGGTCTCACTCGCGGTTTAGCCCATCATTTAGTGGATATCGTATTTGTGGTTCCTAAAGCTTATGGCGATGAGGATGAATCCTTTTTAAAAATTAAGCAAGCCGAAGGAGTTCAGCTAAGCGAGCGAATCTATAAGAATAGCGAGTTTTGGTCTCGTCTTACTTACATCGAAGTAGGAGCGAAGCTTATTCCCTATTTGAGCCCGGAGGAATACGAACGAATTCAATCGGAGGATTTTGTTGAAAAGAAAACTGATTTTGAGTCGGTTTTTTCCGGCGATTTTAAATTCTCTGGCAAATATGGTCCCACTTTACTCGAAGAAGTTTCCCGATACGCTTTATTGGGTTCGGTGATTGCTTCCGAAAACGAGTTCGATATTATCCATGCACACGATTGGCTCACTTACAAAGCCGGAATAGCTGCTAAAGAGGTGAGTGGAAAACCACTTGTAGTGCATATTCATGCAACGGAGTACGACCGTACAGGTGAAAATGTAAATACCATCATTTACGAAATTGAGCGCGAAGGAATGATGGCCGCCGATAAGGTAATAGCTGTAAGTAACTTAACCCGAACAACGGTCATTGAAAAGTATGGCATTCCACCCGAGAAAGTTACGGTGGTACACAATGCCGTTGAGCCCGTTGAAATGAAATCCGATTTTCAGTACACCAAAGGAGTAGATGAAAAGATTGTGACTTTCTTAGGACGAATTACCTATCAAAAAGGACCTGAGTATTTTGTGGAAGCAGCGGCTAAGGTGCTGAAAAAATATCCCAATGTGCGCTTTGTTATGGCCGGAAGTGGCGATATGATGCACAAAATTATTCGAAGGGTAGCGCAATTGAAAATAGCCGACCGGTTTCATTTTGCCGGCTTCCTTAAAGGCGACGAAGTTCCCAATATGTTTAACCTAAGCGATGTTTACGTTATGCCATCGGTTTCCGAACCTTTCGGCATATCGCCACTAGAAGCCATGCGTTCGAATGTTCCGGTAATTATTTCGAAACAATCGGGGGTCGCCGAAATCTTAAAACATGCAGTTACTGTCGACTTTTGGGATGTAGATGCGATGGCCGATGCGATTTATGGTTTACTTCAGTACGAAGGTCTTAACAAGATGTTCCGAGAGCACGGTAAAGCGGAGGTAGAGAGCCTTAAGTGGGAAAATGCTGCCGTTAAAGTAATCGATGTTTATTCCGAAACTTTGAGGCATTTTTCTAAGACTAATTCAGCTATTTAACGTACATTACAAGGGATTTTTTCCCTTTCATTAAAACGAATCAATAACGTATGAGGCCGAAGGATGATTGACTGGAAAATTCTTCATTAACCCTCCAAAACATAAATAAAAAGAAATGAAATCGATTTGTCTCTACTTTCAGGTGCACCAGCCTTTTCGTTTAAAGCGCTACCGATTTTTCGATATTGGAAACGATTCCTATTACTACGACGATTATGCGAATCGGAGCATCATGCAAAAAGTAGCCAGGAATTCCTATTTACCAGCCAATCAAATCTTACTTGATTTGATCGAGCGAAATGGTGGCAAGTTTAAATTGAGTTTTTCTATATCCGGCACAGCCATGGAGCAATTCGAATGGTATGCGCCTGAAGTGTTGCAGAGTTTTAAAAAACTCGCCGATACCGGTAAAGTGGAATTTCTTGCCGAAACATACAGCCACTCGCTGGTTTCCCTCCAAACAGAAAAAGCATTCAAGGAACAGGTTAAACTACACGCCGATAAGATTAAGCAACATTTTGGACTAACTCCCAAGGTTTTCCGTAATACCGAGCTCATTTACTCCGATGTAATTGGAGAGCGTGTGGCAAACATGGGATATAAAACCATGCTTACCGAAGGTGCTAAACACGTTCTTGGATGGAAGAGCCCGAATTATGTGTACTGCAATGCTAATAATCCGAAATTGAAATTATTGCTGAAAAATTTTCGGATGAGCGACGACATCGCTTTCCGATTTAGCAATCAAGCTTGGGAACAATGGCCACTTACCGCCGATAAATACGTGAACTGGATACAAGCACTCGATCCGGCGGAAGATGTGTTAAATCTTTTCATGGACTATGAAACTTTTGGAGAGCATCAACCAGCTGAATCCGGTATTTTTGAATTTCTGAAAGCTTTTCCGCAACAAATTATCGATCGGACAGAAATCGATTTCATCACTCCTTCCGAAGTAGCTAAAAAGTACGATGCTGTAGCTGCGGTTCATGTGCCAAATACCATATCCTGGGCCGACGAAGAACGCGACCTTACCGCTTGGTTAGGAAATGAGCTTCAGGATGAAGCTTTTGCAAAATTGTATCAATTAAGCGAAGCAATGGAAAAAGTAAACGATCCTGGCCTGCAGCGCGATTGGCTCAACTTGCAAACCAGCGATCACTTTTACTACATGTGCACCAAATGGTTCTCCGATGGCGATGTGCACAAGTATTTCAACCCGTATCAATCGCCCTACGATGCATTTATTAACTACATGAATGTGTTGAGCGATTTTAGTATTCGGGTGAGCAAAACAGCTCCGGAGGTCCTTTCCTCCGATCTAAGTCAAGAAGAGCTTGAGGCAAGTATCAAGCAGTATCAAGCAGCCTTGCGCAAAGTGAAGGCAAAGAAAAAAGCCTAATATTTGAATGCTTGCTAACTGAAAATTCCGTTAAGAATCTCCGATCCCTTTAGGTGAAGAAAGAAAAATCTTAACGGAATTTTTCTTTATAACAATCGTTTGCGCCGACTATCCTGATCAGATTGACGATTTGCACTGGTTTTAATTATCGTTTTTAGTTTGCAAATTTGTTCACCATTTTCATTTTATAAATGATTTAATTTACTGAAAAACAAAATATTAAATAATGAATTCACACGCTCAACAACCAGAAGTTTTATTCGAAGCACATTGGGAAGTTTGTAACCGCTCCGGTGGAGTACATAGCATGCTTACCTCCAAAGCGGGCCTTTATGCCAGCGAGTTTCAACAAAACTTCATTTCCATTGGTCCCGATGTGTATCGCGAAACGCAAACACATCCCGAATTTATCGAAGACAAAGAGTTATATGCATCGTGGAGGGCTTATGCGGAAAAAGAAGGGTTACGGGTTCGTATCGGTCGCTGGAAAATTCCTGCCAATCCTGTCGTTATCATTGTCGATTTTACCCCTTTTATCGCTCAAAAGAATGAGATACTCAGTCATTTTTGGGAACGCTATCAGCTCGACTCGCTAACCGGTCAGTGGGATTATGTTGAACCGATTTTATTTGGTTATGCTGCCGGAAAAGTAATCGAAAGCTTCACCCGCTATCATTTTACGATTCAAACCAAAGTAGTGGCCCATTTTCAGGAGTGGACCTCCGGAGCGGGAATCTTGTATCTGAAGGAAAAAGCACCTTACGTGGCGACCGTTTTTACGGCACACGATACCGTAATGGGTAGTCTTTTAGCCAAGGAAGATTACTATGCTTATCTCGATCAATTATCTTCCTTGAATTTTCACGAAATGGCTGCCAATCATCAGGCTGTTTCAAAAGTCTCTATCGAAAAAATTGCTTCCTCTCAAGCCGATTCTTTAACGGTAGTGAGTACCATTGTAGCCGATGAATATCGCAAAACGGTTGGTAGCAATGTGGATTTAATCACACCCAATGGAATCGATTTAGCTCACGAAGAAGTATCGGGTTGGACCGAAAAACGGAGTAGTTCCCGAGCAGCATTGCTGGAATTTAGCCAGGCAATTACGGGCCAGAAACCTGCCGCTGATGCCTTTTTTGTTGCTCACGTGAGTCGGAAGAACTTTCGAAACGAAGGAGTAGATGTATTTCTCGAGGCGCTAAAAAAATTAAAGGAAAAAAATCAACTCAAGCGATCAATCGTTGCCTATGTTTTTGTGCGTGCTCCTCACTATGGTGTTCGGAAAGAAGTTTTAAACCGCTATCAATCAGGTAAGTTGTTGGATACTCCCGATTTCCCTTTCATTTCGCATGGATTACACGATACCGAATCGGATAGTATTGTTCCTATTTTGAAGGAAATTGGTTCGGAAAATGCCACCGATCATACTTTACAAGTAATTTATGTTCCCGCATTTTTAAACGGAAAGGATGGCTTGTTCAACCGGCCTTATAGCGACCTCTTAGCCGGTTTCGATTTAACAGTGTTTCCGGCATTGTATAAAGCCTGGGGCTATTCGCCTCTCGAAAGTATTTCCATGGGTATTCCATCCATTGCAACCGATCAATCGGGTTTTGGAAAATGGGTTATCAAGTCGGGCTTGAATACCGAAAAAGGCTTGCATTTGCTTCATCGGAATCAGCATAACGACGATGAGATTGTGGAATCCATTGCGAATTGGATGCATCAGTATTCGCATTTAAGTCCGGAAGAGTATCAGTTGCAGTCGGAAAGTGCTTTTGCCATAGCGAAAGAGGCACGTTGGGAATCTTTCTTCCCGCTTATTCGCGAAGCCTGGAGTAAAGCATTGGTGCAAGCCGATGAACGACGCGACCAATTCACCGACTTATTTTCCATTGCTGAATTACCTACTCATAAACCCGATGAGTCGCTTAGCCCTAAATGGCACGAGGCACTGGTTAAATCCTATGTGCCCGAAAGCTATGCCCGTTTAAAAGAACTGGCGCAGAATTTATGGTGGACGTGGAACTATTCGGCTATTGAATTATGGAAATCGATCGATGAAGAGCTGTGGCGTGCGAGCCGCTATAATCCGATTGTGATGCTCAATTCGATTGGTTACGATCGCTTTAGCGATTTAGAGAAAAATGATTCGTTCAGAAAGCATTATCACGATGTACTGAAGCAATTCGATGCTTACATGCACACTCCCTTTCTTGAACCCGAAAAACACATTGCTTACTTCAGCATGGAATTCGGTTTCCACGATTCCTTGAAGATTTTCTCTGGTGGATTGGGAATTTTAGCGGGCGATTATTTAAAAGAAGCTTCCGATTCCCGCGTGAACATGGTTGGAATTGGCTTGCTGTATCGTACCGGTTATTTCCGTCAGATCATTTCTCTAAAAGGCGAGCAAGTAGCCGAATATCCTCAGCAAGATTTTTCGCTTATCCCGGTTGAGCCGGTGCTGGACGAAGCAGGAAATGAACGAAAGATTTCGGTGGTTTTCCCCGGAAGAACAGTGTATGCAAAGATTTGGGAAGTGAAGGTTGGCCGCATCAAACTCTACTTGTTAGATACGGATTTAGACGATAATCTGGAAGCCGACCGAGCTATAACCCATGCTCTTTATGGTGGCGATAATGAGAATCGTTTGAAACAGGAAATGATTCTCGGGGTAGGAGGTATTCGTGCCCTCGATGCCATGGGAATCGATCCGATGCTTTATCATTGCAACGAAGGACATGCTGCTTTCATTGGATTAGAGCGATTGCGTAAATTCATTTACCACGAGAAGATGAGCTTCCAGGAAGCGAAAGAAATTGTTCGGGTATCGACCTTGTTCACGACCCATACCCCGGTACCTGCCGGTCACGATTCCTTTCATGAAGATTTGCTGCGAACCTACATGAGCCATTATCCTTATCGGTTGAAAATTAGCTGGGAAGAGTTCTTAGCTTTGGGTAAATTGAAGGTAGAAGATAAGGCCGAGAATTTCTCCATGAGTTTACTAGCGGTTAACTTATCGCAGGAAGTGAATGCGGTTAGCTGGTTACATGGCGAAATTAGCAAGGACATGTTTCAGCCAATGTATCCTGCCTATTATCCCGATGAACTTCATATTTCGTATGTGACCAATGGTGTTCATTATCAGAGCTGGACAGCACCCGAATGGCAGCAATTATACGAGGAAGTTTTTGGTAAAGATTTTATTTACGAACAGCATCAGCCTAGCCATTGGAATCACATTCGCCACGTTTCCGACGAGCGTGTTTGGAACATCCATCTGCATCAGAAAAAACTGCTAATCGATTACCTCAAAGAGCGCGTTAATACCAATTGGCTTCGTCGTCATGAGAGTCCGACCAGCATTACCGAAGTGTTGAAAAACCTCGATGAGCATAGTCTCATCATTGGATTTGCCCGTCGTTTTGCCACGTATAAGCGTGCCTATTTATTATTTTCGGATATTGAACGCTTACGCCGGATATTAAGCGACACCGATCGCCCCATTATTTTCTTATTTGCCGGAAAAGCGCATCCGAACGATATTCCCGGACAGGAAATTATCAAGAAGATTGTCGATATTTCCCGTCAGCCTGAGTTCTTAGGTAAGATTCTCTTTTTAGAGAATTACGACATCGAATTAGCGAAGAAGTTAGTTCAGGGAGTAGATGTTTGGTTAAATACTCCTACTCGTCCTTTGGAGGCCAGTGGTACCAGTGGAATGAAAGCAGTTATGAATGGTGGCTTGCATTTTTCGGTACTCGATGGTTGGTGGGTTGAAGGTTATCGCGAAAATGCCGGATGGGCATTACCGATGGAACGCACCTACGAGGATCAGGACTTACAAAACAAGCTGGATGCCGAGCTCTTGTACAACATCATTGAGCAGGAAATTGCCCCCGGATATTACGATTATTCCGAAAATGGAATTCCGGTTAAGTGGGTTAGTTATATGAAGAATTCCATTGCAGCGATTGCTCCCCAGTTTACGATGAAACGAATGATTGAGCATTATCAGGAACGCTTTTATAAACGCTTATTAGAGCGTACTTACCGCATGAAGGACGACGATTACGAGTTAGCTCATGGCCTTACCTTGTGGAAGAAAAGAGTCCAAAAATCCTGGAATGAAATCCGCATAGTTTCGAACGATTTAACCTCGGTCGATTTGCATAACCTCACCATTGGAGAGCCTTTAACGACCCGAATTACCTTGCACTTAGGAGAAATGAATCCTGAAGATTTATCGCTGGAATTAGTATTGGCCAGTAAGAATCGGAAACAGCGCATTCAAATAGAGCAACAATTGCCCTATCGTTTGGTTAAAACCGAAGGGAAAATGGCATTTTACGAATGTGAATTCAAACCCTTGAAGCCAGGAGCCATTCAAATTGGTGTCAGGATGTTTGCGCATCATACCGATTTGCCCCATCGTCAGGATTTTAATCTGGTGAAATGGATTTAATCCTTCGATTATTTTCCGAAGGTATGTTGTAGAATACTTGTCCGACCCTGCAAGGGACCTATAAATCTGTAAATTTGCTTCCATTCACTTAAGAAGCGAATCGATATGGAAAACATCATGATTATTGGTTGTTCCGGTCAAATTGGCTCGGAACTGACCATGGAATTACGCAAGATTTACGGAAACGAGCACGTGTTTGCGACCGATATAAAATCGGCCCCACCCGATGTTTTGGAAAGTGGTCCTTTTCAAATATTAGATGTTCTCGACGAAAAACGCTTAATCCATTTCATCATTCGAAATAAGATTACGCAGATTTATCATTTGGCTGCGGTTCTTTCCGGCAATGCCGAGAAATTGCCTTTGGCTGCTTGGGATATCAATATGAAGTCGCTTCTTTCGGTCCTCGAGATTGCCAGAGAAGTGGGAGTGAAAAAGCTTTTTTGGCCTAGTTCGATTGCTGTTTTTGGTCCTACAACTCCCCGCGAGCAAACGCCTCAGCTTACTATTATGGAGCCCAATACGGTTTATGGAATAAGCAAATTGGCTGGTGAACGTTGGTGTGAGTATTACTTTAACCGCTATGGGCTCGATGTTCGTAGCATTCGTTATCCGGGACTTATTTCCTATAAAACCGAAGCAGGCGGAGGAACCACCGATTATGCAGTAGAGATCTTTTACGAAGCTATTCGACATGGTCGCTACGAGTGTTTCCTGAGCGAAGAAACTTCCTTACCCATGATGTTTATGGAAGATGCGATCAAAGCTACCATCGATTTGATGGAAGCAGAGGCTTCCCGTGTTCGGGTTCGCTCATCGTATAATGTGGCAGGAATTAGCTTTAATCCTCGTGAATTGAGCCACGAAATTTGTAAGCTGATGCCAGAGTTTGAAATTTCCTATGCACCCGATTTCCGGCAGGCTATTGCCGATAGTTGGCCTGCCAGTATCGACGATTCTGTGGCACGGGCCGACTGGGGTTTAACAACGGGTTACGATTTACCTCGCTTAACCAGTACCATGCTTTCCGAAACGGCCAAGAAACTAGGCAAATAGTTATTTCGTCCGCCAGTTTATTCTGACCCGCGGTCGGTTTTTTACCATGGCTTCGGGCAAATGATCGTGGAGTACTTTTCGAATATTATCCAGTAGTCGTTCCCGGTGAAAGGCTTTGTTTACTACAAGGCTGATTTCACGCGAAGGTTCCGGTTCGCGAAATCGTTTGATCCGCCGCGAATCGTCGTGAGTGGTTATCGATAACTCCGGTATAAGTGTGTATCCCAGACCTTTATCAACAAGCGATTTGAGTGTTTCGATGGAACCACTTTGGTAGATGAATCGATTGGAGTCGCGTGGAATCGATTTGCAAATATTCAGGGCTTGGTCTCTAAAGCAATGTCCTTCTTCCAATAAAAGCAATTCGTAAGCCTCTAAATCGGCATCGACCAATTCGTGATGATGAATGAGCGGGCAATTTTCCGGCAGATAAACCAAGAAGGTTTCGTTGCATAAGGGTATTTCGCGCAGGGCATATTCGTGCAAGGGGGTTACAATAATGGCTAAATCGAGTTGGTTGGATTTGAGTTTTTCAATGATTTGTTCCGATTGTAGTTCTTGAATGAAAAGTTTCGATTCAGGAAACGCCTCAATGAAGTAGGGTAGAAACCGTGGCAAGATGTAAGGAGCGAGAGTAGGGATGATTCCCATGGTAAATTCGCCGTTAATGTCTTCGGTATTCGTTTTCATAAATCCTTTTAATTCCTCCACCCGCGATAAAATCTCGCGCGCTTTTTCGATGAAAATGAGGCCATTTTCGGTCGGACGGAGTGGTTTTTCACTTCGATTAAAGAGCTGGAAACCGTATTCTTCTTCCAGCTTTTTCAATTGCATGGTAAGGGTGGGTTGCGTCACATAGCAGCTCTCGGCTGCTTTTACGAAGTTACGGTGTTTGTCTAAAGCCACTAAATACTCGAGTTGTTGTAAGGTCATATAAGTTTATTTTATACAAATATAACAATTATCAATTTGTCTTATATTCCCAAGTGATGTACATTTGCAGTGTAAAATTTGAACAACCCTTAAACGCTTACACATTATGAAAAACAGAATTGGAATTGACACTTCAAAAGCAGAAAATCTTTCGAAAAAATTGAATTTACTGCTCGCTAACTATCAGATTTTTTACATGAACACCCGTGGTTATCACTGGAACATACGGGGAGGTAATTTTTTTGAACTGCATGCTAAATTCGAAGAGCTGTACGACGATTTAGTGGTCAAAGTAGATGAAATTGCTGAGCGAGTGCTTACCCTCGGGCACATTCCAACCCATTCCTTCACCGATTATTTAGAGCTTTCGGAAATCAAAGAAGCAAAGAATATCACCGATGGTAAAGTAGCTGTAAAAAGTCTTTTAAACTCGTTTTCGACTTTAATTGCGATGCAACGCGATATTCTGGAATTAGCAGGCGATGCCGGCGACGAAGGAACAAATGCTTTAATGAGCGATTATATCCGTGAGCAAGAGAAGCTTGTTTGGATGTTTTCTGCCTACTTAAATGAATAATCTTCAACAAATACCAATTAACTATTAACTATTAAATTTATTAGAACATGGAAAACCAAGAAATGAAACACGAAGAAGTTTTCAAAATGCCGGTTATTGGCGACATTGCTCCCGATTTTACCGCAGTTACTACCACCGGAACGATTAAATTCCACGATTTTGCAAAAGATAAGTGGGTGGTTTTATTCTCTCATCCTGCCGATTTTACTCCCGTTTGTACTACCGAAATGTCGGGTTTTGCTTTGCGCAAAGATGAATTCGATGCCTTGAACACTGAATTGATGGGTTTAAGTATCGATAGCATTCACTCTCACTTAGCTTGGGTAAGCAACGTAAAGGAAAAAACCGGTGTATATTTCGATTTCCCGATTATTGCCGATATCGACATGAAGGTATCGAAATTATACGGTATGTTACAACCCAACGAAAGCGAAACCGCTGCTGTTCGTGCCGTCTTCTTTATCGATCCGAACAAAAAGATTCGCTTAATCATGTACTATCCTTTGAATGTAGGACGTAACATGGACGAAATTCTTCGTGCTTTGAATGCCTTACAAACAGCGGACAAGTACAAAGTGGCTATGCCGCTGGATTGGAAACCAGGCGAAAAAGTAATCGTTCCACCGCCAAAAACTTTAGCTGAAATGAAAGCTCGTAACGAAGATACTTCGGTAGAGCGTATCGATTTCTACTTAGCTAAGAAGTCTTTATAATCGTTTAAATTAGAGTGCTTCATGGGGTTAATCTCGCTTATTGAGATTAACCCTTTTTTTTATTCTAAAACAGTGCTTTCGGCTTGCAGGAGTTAACGGAAAGAACTAATTTCAGGCTTTATAGTAGGACCTGTTTCCAAGTTTCATCTAACCCGAATTTTAAACAAGTACCTGTGATCGAACGCTTTCGTCAAGGTTTAGGAAAAATGTTGAAATTGCTGCTAAGCTCTCTGTTTGGTTTGGTTTTGCTATGCTTAGCTACATCCCCCTTATTATCAGCCAAGCTTCAAATCGATAGCTTGAAAAACCACTTAGCTCAAACGAAGGATTCAAAGGAGAAGTTGGAATTATTGGTTGAATTGTCGAATGCTTATTATGCGGTAAATCCAGCTATTGCACTCGAATATGCTTATCAAGCTTTGAAGGTAGAAAGTGATTTAAACCCAGGAATGCAACCGCTTACTGCTTATCATCTTTTAGGGAATTTGTATTATGAGACAGGGTTAATCGACTCAGCATCTCATTATTTTCATCACCTTCTCACGAATGAGCAGTTCATCCAGAACTCCTTTTATAAAATGGTTGCTTTCAGTAATATGGGAGCCATTTATTTGTATGTAAAGGAATTCGATGAAGCGGAACGTTATTTTTTATTAGCGAAAGAGGCACTGATTGCCTATCAAAATGAAAAAGAGGCACTTTTGCCGGAACCTCAAATCCTGGTTCTTTTCAACAATTTAGGAATCATTCAAAAAGAAAAAGAGGATTACGATCAGGCCATTATTTATTTAGAAGAGGGTATTAAGATGAGTCAATTATACCCGGAGATGGAGTTCGATCAAGCTAAGTTGTACAATAACTTAGGGGGCGTTTATATTCAAACCGGAAATTTATCGAGGGCTCAGTATCTTTTAGAGGAGTCCTTGCGTATTCGTAAGGAATTAGGACATCGGAAAGGAATCGCTTATACTCTTTATTCTTTGGGGCAGTATTATTTTGAAACCAAAAACTATAACGTCGCTCTTCACCATTATCACGCATCGCATCAGATTGCCGATTCCCTTGAGCTTTATGATTTTCTGGGTCTGATTGCCGATGATTTTGTCGAAATTTATCGTGAAACAGAACAATCCGATAGTGTCATCCATTATTTGGAGTTGTCGAAAAAATATGCTCAAAAATCGTCGCTCCAGTCGGCTGCTTTAGAGTTGAAAAAGCAGCGTATGCTTCAGGAATTTACTGAGCGGGAAGCTATTGCCGATGAAAAGCAACGCCAATTAACCCTGCGCTATGTATTTTCCATTATTCTCTTGTTTTTAATTGCGATTGCCTTTCTCATCTTAAATAATCGTTTGCGTAAAAAATACCGACGTATCGATTCCGAGAAAAATGAGCTCAACACCGAAACAGAATCCTTGCGGAATGAAAAACAGGATTTAGAAGTGCAAATGGATCAAATGAATCGGAAGTTAACGGTTCAAACGGTTCAAAACTTACAATTGAATAAGAAAATTCTAGAGGAAGCAGGACGATTCTTCCAAAGCGCAAACACAAGCAACCCTCAATCGACCGATGAATTTGGAAAGGCTATTCAGAACCTGGGTACGATTAAAGAGAAACAGTTCTGGAAGGAGTTCGAAGTTCATTTTCTTCAGGTGTATAGCGACTTTTATGAGCAATTATACCGCATCAATCCCCGTTTGACCGATAACGATAAACGCTTGTGTTCCTTTATACGGATGGGGTTAACCACGAAAGAAATAGCCGAGATAACAGGGAAAAGTGTCGATAGCATTAATAAATCGCGGGTGCGATTACGCAGTCGTTTAGGCTTGACCAATCGCGACGTACGTTTGGGAGAATTTATCCAAGGTCTTTCCATGCCGAATAGTTAAGATTTTGCATGTAGATTTTTCTTTCCTTTGTTTCCGGTTGGGCAATTCTTCTCTCTTTACTCAGTTTGTTAGGATGGTTTGGTCCCAGCGTCGGATTCATGAACGAAAAGGAAATGAAGAATTTTGCATTGATTGGCGTAGCGGGATATGTGGCTCCGCGTCACTTAGCTGCGATTAAGGAAACAGGAAATAAATTAGTAGCTGCTCTCGATCCATCGGATAGTGTCGGGATTATGGATTCTTTTTTTCCTGATGCGGACTTTTTTACGGAGCCCGAACGGTTCGATCGGCATTTAGACAAGCTCCGTCGCAAAGGGGCAGCTAAAATCGATTATGTGAGTATTTGCAGTCCGAATTATTTGCACGATGCCCATATTCGCATGGCATTGCGCAACGAAGCCCATGCTATTTGCGAAAAGCCATTGGTGCTCAATCCTTGGAATCTAGAAGCCTTAGAGGAAATAGAACGCGAAACCGGGAAGAACATCTACACTATTTTGCAATTGCGTTTTCATCCGGCTATTCAAGCTTTAAAAGCTCGCGTAGAACAGGAGCCGGATCGTTTTTATCAGCTCAGCCTCCAGTATATTACTCCACGAGGGAAATGGTATTTCCGTTCGTGGAAAGGGAACGAGGCTAAAAGCGGTGGAATTGCCACGAACATTGGGGTTCATTTTTTCGATATGCTGGTATGGATATTCGGAGAACCACTTGGGTTGGAGGTGATTCAAAATACCGGCTCTCAAGCAGGAGGAAAACTTCGGTTTGCACGGGCTGAAGTACATTGGTTTATGAGCATCGATGCGGCCGATTTACCCGTGGAAGTTGCCTCGCAAGGGCTTAATAGTTTCCGCGAATTGCGGATCGATGGGGAAGAAATCGATTTTTCAAGTGGATTTACACAGCTTCATACCGTAAACTATCAGGCTATTTTAGAGGGAAAAGGGCATCGTATTTCCGAAGCAGGGAAAGCTATCGAACTCGTGCATCAAATCCGACAGATAAAAAGCTAGTAGCGCAAGCTTTTACGGACGCCTCGCTCCAATAATCACGGATGCATTTCTAGGGAATAAAAAAAAGGCAGTGCTAGTGCAACTGCCTTTGTAGGAGATAAGCAACGGAGAGCAAACTCTTAACCCTAAAAAAAGAGGCTCTCCAGGTTCGAACAGTAGATCGACCCAACCGCCGTTCAACCTTACTTATCTCAATTAACCCATACCCCTATGGATTTTTTTTCACTCTATGTTATGAGAAAAAATAATTGCTTGTTAAAAGAACGTCTCAATTTGACTTTTGGGTAATAAGGATGAAATTGAGGGTACCACCTGCTCTTGCATTTGGTTTTTCAAATTAAGCTAATGAAAATCGTTAAAAAAATAGAGGGATTGTCCTGATTAATACATGTATCTGATTATAAGTATTTTAAAATCAATGTGTCCTATCTTTGTCTTATAAGATTGGTGGAATCTTATATTATTTTGATAAAACCATGAGGTGCAGATGGCTGAAATTTGGGATGAAAAATTACCAGTAGACCTTATCGGATGCACGTAGAGATCGTTTTACGCTAGTGGCTTACACGAAAAGCGAGGAATAAGCGACTGGAATTAATTATTATTGGGGCGGTTCATTCCATTTACTTACTCGGTCGTTTTCTAACCGGTATTTTTCTTTCGATTCCGGGCAAATTGCAAAGCCTTCTTCGTTAAAGTAAAGTCGGTGTCCGTATTCGCTCATCCACCCAATATGGCGAGCGGGATTACCCACCACTAGAGCGTAAGCGGGAATACTTCGAATTACCACCGCACCGGCACCCACAAAGGCAAATTGTCCTATCTCGATGCCACAAAGAATGGTGGCATTAGCACCGATGGTGGCTCCACGGTGGACGTGAGTTTTTTGGTATTCTGATTTACGGTTTATGGCCGATCGAGGGTTCACCACATTGGTAAAAACCATCGAAGGACCGAGAAAAACGTCGTCGTCGCAGGTTACACCCGTATAAATGCTCACGTTGTTTTGCACTTTAACGCGGTTTCCGAGTATAACCTGCGGACTGATAACGACATTTTGCCCGATGTTACAATTTTGCCCGATACGTGAATGCGACATGATGTGGCAGAAGTGCCAGATTTTTGTGCCAGCTCCAATATGACAGCCCTTGTCGATAACGGCTGTTTCGTGGGCAAAATAAGTTGTTTCCATCGGTTTTAGCAGAGTTTCTTATAGGCGTGCATCTACCCAGTCTTTGGGAAGAATTGCTTTAGCATCATAAAGAATGGCCCCGGCTTTTTTGTGCTCCAACAGGTCGATTTGTTTAAACTCATCGTGAGCTACAGCCAGTACAATGGCGCCATAGCCATTATGTTTGGGATAATCGGTTAAAATTTCGATTCCGTATTCATCTTTAACTTCGTCGAACGAGGCCCATGGGTCGAATAAATCGACTTCCATTCCATAGCTAATCAGTTCGCGATAAATATCGATAGCACGTGTATTTCGGATATCGGGGCAATTCTCTTTGAAGGTGATACCGAGCATAAGAGCTTTGTTTCCTTTTACGGGTTTTCCGTTTTTCAGCATGAGTTTCACTACTTCGCCTGCAACGTAAGCTCCCATTCCATCGTTCAAGCGACGTCCGGCCAGAATAATTTCCGGGTGATACCCCACTTCCTGGGCTTTTTGTGCCAGGTAATAGGGATCGACACCAATGCAATGGCCCCCAACTAAACCGGGTTTGAAGGGCAGAAAATTCCATTTCGTACTGGCCGCTTCGAGCACTTCGTGGGTATCGATACCCATTTTATTGAAGATTTTGCTCAGTTCGTTTACGAAGGCGATGTTAATATCGCGTTGGGAATTTTCGATTACCTTGGCTGCTTCGGCTACTTTGATGCTTGGAGCGAGGTGGGTTCCCGCCGTAATAATTTCGCGGTAGAGTGTATCTACTTCCTGGCCTATTTCCGGCGTGCTGCCCGAAGTAACTTTTTTAATGGTAGTGAGGGTGTGAACTTTATCGCCCGGGTTAATTCGTTCGGGGGAGTACCCAACAAAGAAATGTTCGTTCATTTTTTTACCGGAAACTTGCTCTAGCACCGGAACACAATCTTCCTCGGTTGCACCGGGATAAACGGTCGATTCGTAAATAACGATATCACCATCTTTTAAAACACGCCCAACAGTTTCGGAGGCTTTAACCAATGGAGTTAAATCCGGCCGGTTGTTTTTATCGGTTGGCGTTGGCACGGCAACGATGTAGATTTCGGCATCGAAAATATCTTCGGTTCTCGAGCTGATGTAGAGTCCTTTGTTGTTAAGGGCAAGATCTTTTTTTGCTTTCAGTAAAACCGAAACTAAATCCTCGTCGGCT
This sequence comes from uncultured Bacteroidota bacterium, assembly GCA_937954085.1. GTDB lineage: Bacteria > Bacteroidota > Bacteroidia > Bacteroidales > M50B96 > M50B96. The sequence goes on along the minus strand of CALGAK010000125.1, from coordinate 56,560 downwards.
ACTTCGAGCGTAGGATCGTGCCCTTCGTTCAGTTCTGCAATTCGTTGTGGTTTGATATCAAATCCAATTACGGGTCGGTTTTTAGCAAATTCAACTGCCAGGGGGAGGCCGACATAACCCAATCCAATTACTGCGATTTTTTTCATCTGGGTATTTTTTGGTTTAACAGGTCGTATTTTTTGAACAGCAGAAGCGTTAAAGGGGGGGCTTTGATGCTGTTTAGAAAAGATATTTAGTTAGGAGATTAAAATAAAAGCAGCAAACCTCAAAAAGGTTTGCTGCTTGGATGTTTTATCGGATGATGGTCATTTCGTTAATGAGGTGTTTTGCACCGGCGTATTTATCAATCACCCAGAGGGTGTAGCGAATATCGACATTGATACATTTTTGCAGTTCGGGTTCGAAAGCGATATCGCCACTCATCGATTCCCAGTTACCGTCGAAAGCGGTTCCAATAAGTTCGCCGCGTGCATTGAATACTCCCGAACCAGAATTACCACCGGTAATATCGTTATTGGTAATGAAGTTCACCCACAGGTTGCCATCTTTATCGGCATACATGCCAAAATCTTTGGCACGGTATAGTTTTTTAAAGTGATCGTCCACGATGAATTCATCGTTAGTGGGGTCTTCTTTTTCCATAATACCATCGATGGTCGTGTAGTAATTGTAGTGAACAGCATCTGCAGGTTTATAATCGCCTACATATCCGTAGGTAAAACGAGGGGTTGAATTAGCATCGGGATAGAGTGCTTTTTCGTCTTGGTATTCCATGCTGGCAGCTACAAATAGGCGTTTACCTTCGGCTAGTTTAGCATTGATGGGAGCTAAAGGCGTATTGAGAGCGATGTATTTTTGGTAGCTGGCTTCCCATAATTCGGTGAAAGGATCTTTTGCCAGTGTTTTAGCTTTTGGTTTTGCAAGAAATTCCTGGAAACGTTCGGGGCTGGTAAAAATTGATTTTTCGTAGAATTTATCTGCGATACGGGTAAAATCGCCTTTGGCTTTTTTGCTCAGTTTAAGGATTAATTCGGGTTGTTGCTCAACAGGCACCCCTTCGGTAAAGAGGGTCATCATGGCAACGAAGAGGTCGTAGTCGGTGGCGCTATCGTAATCTTTGAAGAAGGCATCGGCTGTAGCCTTCGCATTTTCGACTGCTTTTGCAATGTCTTCGTCGCTACTTTCTTTATTTTCAAGCACTTTTCTAAGCTCATTGAAACGGCGGGGTAATAAAAGGGCTTCGATACCGAATAAACCTTCGCCATAATATTGCTGTGTTTTAGCAATTTCGCGTCGGGCTTCGAACGATTCTTGAATATCCTTGAGTGCATTGCCATACTTCGTGGTTCTTTGCTCGTCGGCTAAGATCCATTGGCCTAATTCCGCTTCGAAAGCTTGTTTTTTATCGTACACCTTTAAGGCTTTCAGTCCTTTGGTTTGACCAATAAAATACTTCCAATAGTTGGAGATTCCGGCGTATTTGCTGGCATATTGAATACGCACTTTATCGCTGGCATTCATGTGTTTTTTCATGACATCGAGTTTTTTACCACGTGCTTCGATGCGCACCGGGTAAGAATGCTCCAGGCTTTCTTCAATACCAAAACTGGTCAGGTAACGGTCGGTTGAACCGGGGAAACCGATTACGAAAGCAAAATCGTCTTTTTGGACACCTTGAAGTGAAATGGGGAAGTGATGCTTGGGTTGATACGGTTTATTATCGGGCGAATAAGCGGCTGGTTTACCATCGGGAGCCGCGTAAATGCGGAAGAGGGTAAAGTCGCCGGTGTGGCGTGGCCACATCCAGTTATCGGTATCGCCTCCAAATTTACCAATCGAAGAGGGAGGAGCTCCTACCAGACGGATATCGGTAAATACTTCGTAGATAAAAAGGTAAAACTGATTTCCTTCGAACATGGGTTTTACAATCGATTTGTAATGCGAGGTTTCATTTACTTCGTCTTCGATTACTTTCGACAGTTCACGAATTTTTTCATTTCTCTCTTTAAAATCGGCGATGTTTTCTAGTTCGGGAGCAATGCGTTCGGTTACGTCGCGTATTTCCGATAAGATACTCACTGCCATGCCTTTGTTGTAGAGTTCTTCGCCATGATTTTGAGCCCAGAATCCATTACTGAGGTAATCGTTTTCGATCGAGCTGTGTTGCTGAACCTGGCGGTATCCACAGTGATGATTGGTAAGGAATAAGCCTTGTGAACTAATGATTTCGCCGGAGCAGAAAAAGCGGAAGGGGTTACTTTCCATGGTGAGCCCTACAATACCATCTTTGATGCTAGATTGGTTTATGGCATAGATTTCTTCGGGCGAAAGTTCTAAGCCTTTGTCGTTTAGATTCAATTGGTGAAGCTTGTTGAGCAACCACATTCCTTCGTCGGCTTGGGCAGCGAAGGATAGGTTGAGTGCAACAAGCAGGAAGAGAGCAATTTTACGTAACATAGGAAATGATTTTGATTAAAAGATTACAAATAAAGCACATCTGTATCAATGTGCAATTGATTATTATTAGCTATCGAGCATAGTCTTACTACCGCCGGTGAGATGATAAATAGCTTCATTTCCGGTTCGTTCCCTCAGTTCCTGACACAAGAAAAAGCTACGTTCCCCCCAATCGCACATCACAATGGTTTTAGCATGTTCCGGAATCTCGTCGATTATTTCCGGAATTTCGTTGCTGGCATAGCTTTTAGCCTGAATCCCTTTCCATACGGGAGCATCGTTGAATCCGATATAGATTAAATGGAGCCTTTCCGATTCTTTGTGCCAGTGCTCTAATTGCGTTAAATCGATTTTAATGGAGGATGATGTCATGGAGTGTTCGTAGTAGCAGGAGGAATGCTGTCGGTGGGTAAAATAGCATCGGTTTTTTCCTTTAAGAGTTTCAGATTTAAATAGGGAAAAACGCTAGGTGCTATTTTAGAAACCGGTCGGTAAAGAATGGAATTATCTTTTGTTTCCGACGCGATGAGGTACTCATTCTTATCGAAGGAGTTGACAAGGAAAAGGATCACAGAGAGGATGAAGCCAATTTTGAGTACTCTGAATAAGCTTCCGGCCAGGTTATTAACAAAGCCAAGAGCAATGGAATCGGCTAATTTATCCAGTAGTTTTGCAATGAAATGAATTATGAGAACCAGGAGAAGGAAGGTAATCGCGAAGCTAATGAGTCCCATGTGTTCCGATTGCCATCCGAGATTTGTTTGAAGGTAAGCGCCCACCCGATGCGAGAAGCGCATGGCTCCGTAAACACCCACCAACAGGGCAATCAGTTTGGCAATTTCAACAATAAAACCTTTACTAAATCCTTTGTAAGCTGCAATGAGCAATGGAATTATCAGAATGATATCGAGGTAGTTCCAGGTCATGTTTTATTTTTCTGCATAATAAATACTAGCTATTCCTAAGCTGACAGGGTAGATGCGCAGATTTCTGAAGTGAAGTTTTTCTAAGATCGCCAGGAAATCGGGACCATCGGGAAATTCCTGAACCGATTCGGGCAAATAGGTATAGGCCGATTGATCCTGGCTGACCATTTTACCCAACAGCGGAAGAATATTTTTGAAGTAGAATCCGTAGAGTTGTTTCATGGGGAAGGAGCGTGGCTTACTGAATTCCAGAATCACGCAAGCACCTCCGTTGTGGAGCACTCGATGCATTTCGCTCAATCCTTTTTCCAGATTTTCGAAATTACGAACTCCGAACGCTACGGTAATGGCATCGAAATGATTTTCGGGGTAGGGGATATTCTCCGAATCGCCTTCGAGCAGTTCGATGCGTGGATGTAGTTTCTGTTTTTTAATTTTTTCGTTCCCTTTCGCCAGCATCCCGGTCGATATATCGAGTCCAATGATTTTTTCGGGGTTGAGTTTCAGCGCAGCAATGGCCAAATCGCCTGTTCCGGTAGCCAGGTCGAGGATGCTTTTGGGTGCTTTGGGCTTTAACAAGTTAATTGCTTTGCGTCGCCATAGTTTATCGATTCCCAACGATAAGAAGTGATTGAGAAAATCGTATCGATGGGCAATATTGTTGAACATTCCGGCAATTTGTGCCTTTTTCGAAGCCGATTGATCTTTATAAGGTAAGGCCATGGTTAAAACATTTTTTCTTTAAACAATCCTTTTTGGATTTTGTCTTTGCGTAAAGTCCACATAAAGTCGATTACCGGCCCAATGAAGAAGAAGGAACGTGTGGGTCCTTGCACATAGGAGGCATAGTAGCCGAACAAAAAGTGAAAATAGCGCCAACCATGATACCAGTTAACCTGTGTTTTATGTTCCAGTGCCCAGGAATCTGTATTTAGGTAAGTATAATCCAAATCTACTTTGATGTCGCTGTATTTTAAAAGACGACCGTCCCAGTCTATACCGGCATAGGCACTAATTTGTTCATTAAAAAAGGCTGTTTGAGGATGGATAACCGCTTCTTCGATAATTGGGAAAGGAATATCGCCTAATGGAAAGCCCGTTTGAGCGCCCAATTTAAAACTTAGTATGCCCGTGTGCCCTTTGAAGGTATTGTTTCGGTTAAAGGTTTCGCTGGTAAATGCCGGACAAGTAGTGTATCCAAAACCCAGGCTTAGTATGATTTCCGATTTTACTCCGAGGGCATCGGGAATGATATTTTTATCGGGGAAATAGTTGAAATACGACAGATCGGAAATACTTCTGAGTAGAGGTCCCGGATAGGTAGCGGCATGGCGGCTGGCAAGGCTGAGATTTTTCGTTTTGATCCACTGTTTTTTCAAGGCTACATTGGGCGCCAGGGGGAAGTAGAATCCTCCTGCTGCCAGCTCGAGGCTATTCGATAGGCCATAGGCTGAAGGCTGTGCGATACCCAGGCGGATATCTCCTTTCGACATGGTATTAGCGGTACCGACTGTCCATAATTGACGTTGTGCCTGGCTTGGCAAATAGCTAAGCAACAACATAACAGCCAAAAAGAGTAGGTGTTTTTTCATGGATTAATTTAAGCCGCTCAAAGTTAGAATTTATCCCTTGCGATGCGGATAGCATCCCCTGCTTTTTCCTACTTTTAGCAGGTAAAAATGCATCTCATGCCTTACGTCTTGTTTTTAGTTGCTCGTGTCACTTTGCTTGGGCTCACTTTGTTCTCTTTTTCAGTGAATGCTCAGGCCGATTTGCGTTACGACCTACTCACGGTGTCTCCCACCAGTCCGGGTGCAAGCGATGGGATGCTCGATTTTCGCCTCATCGAAGGAGAAGCACCTTTCGATATTTATTGGAACAACGGCGTTCACGAACCTACCCTTTATCAGTTAGAAGCTGGAATGTACAGCGCCTATTTGATTGATGCGAATTCCCATCCATTTTTGATTCAGGCAGAGGTATTTGAACCTGCTCCTTTCGATTGGACCTTTGCTTTAACCGGGCAAAATGCAACCATTTTAATTCGGCCCAATGAATTGGAAGGATTTGTAGCCGAGGCCGGCGACTATTTTGGGGTTTTCTACGAACAGAACAATGCATTTCATTGCGGAGGTTACAGTCGTTGGTCGGGCAATGGGGCAATGGCTCTCGCTGCTTGGGGCGACGCCCCGGAAACTCCCGAAGTAGATGGCTTTGCCATCGACGAGCCCTATCGTGTAGCGTTTTACGATTCGAGTACGACCCGTGCCTATTTTCTGCAGGTCGATTATCAATTAAGCGATTTGTATGTGGATGGATTCTACTCGGTTAATGCGATTCACGTTATTGAGCGAGCGGGAAATCTAACCGGAATTCTGTCGGTTCAGCCCGATAATCCGTTTCAATCCACGATTCACCTTTTCCCGAATCCCGGAACCGGAGTTTTTTATTTCGATGCTCCGGGTTTTTCCGCGCAGACAAACCTATCGGTGTATGTTTTTGCTGCTTCCGGAAGGCTGGTTTATTCGGATAGGAGGGAGCTCGTGTCCAGACCACTTGATTTAACCGGATTTCCTCCCGGCATGTATTGGGTGGTGCTGCCAGAATGGGGTTTTAAGCAAGCTGTAATCCTCTTGAATTCGCCCTAAGCATTTTCGTTCCAGGGGACTTGAACTGTGTCTGGTTTGCACCATGAAGAGAGCTTGCATAAACCCTCTATTTTATCGGAACAAAACGCAGCTTTGTGTGTTGGATTGAGTTACTATTTCAAATTTTTAAACAGAGAAAACAACCTAATGGAGAAAGCAAGCACAAAGCGAGGTAATTCGCTTAGCGAAGTGAGAGTTCACGAAGTAATTGAAGTACGTCATTTAACCGATACAGCTTATGTTCTTCGGATGACCAAAGGAAGTATGGATTTTATTCCCGGTCAGTACATTAGCATTGGTAAGGTGGCGAGTATCGACAAACGCGATTACAGCATTTACAGTTCCCCGAACGACGAGTATTTAGAGGTTTTGATCAAAGAGGTTGCCGACGGAATGGTTTCCAAGAGCTTACGCAACATGAAACCCGGTGAACCGATTGAAGTGGAAGGACCTTTCGGATTTTTTCAGCTCAAACCCGATACGCTAAATGAGCGAAAACATCTGTTCATTGCCAGTGGAACAGGCATTAGCCCTTTTCATAGCATGGTTACTTCTTTCCCGGAATTGAATTATCATTTGATTCATGGGGTACGCTATGGTGCCGATGCCTACGAGAAAAGTATTTATCCATCGAATCGAATCACCGTATGTGCATCGCGCGATGGGAAAGGCGATTACTATGGTCGTGTAACCGATTGGCTAAAGGAAAACCCGATCGACCAATCGACCTATTGTTATCTATGCGGAAATTCCGATATGATTAACGACGCTTTCGATATTCTCGAAGCGCAAGGATTGCCCTCCGAGCATATTCATGCCGAGGTTTATTTTTAATCCATCGCAATTCACTTACTTTTGCGGCCGCTAAAATTTGGTTCTGAGTTACTTAAACTCCCTGTGAGCTTGATTGGCTGAAGAATCAAATCAAATAAAAGATAGGAATGAAATACCATTTAATAACGCTGGGTTGTCAGATGAACAAATCGGACAGCGAGCGTGTAAAACGAGTGATTGAAAGTATGGGTTTTCGTCCGACCGAATCGGAGGAAGATGCCAACTTATTGGGAATTTTGGCTTGCTCCGTGCGTCAGAAATCCATCGATAAAGTGTATGGTAAAATTCACAAATGGAATAAACGGAAGGACCGCGAAAGCCTCATTACTTTTATTTCCGGTTGTGTTTTACCGAAGGACAGGGAGCAATTTCTGAAAACCTTCGATATTATTTTCACCATGAATGAGCTTCCTCAATTCCCGGAAATGATTGCTCAATACGGAGTGGTGAGTCCTGCGGCCTTGCGAATGGCCAATCCGCAGCCAGTAATGGAATCGGACCCGGAAATCAGCATCGACCTGGCTCAATTAGCCCGGAATAAGCAGCGGGTTTCGGCGCGCGATATTCAACTTAGCATCGATAAAGAACGGGTTCAAATCGATAATTTCTGGGATATCAAACCCGATTATACTTCCGATTTCGAAGCATTCGTGCCCATTCAGAATGGCTGCGATAAATTTTGCACCTTCTGTGCGGTTCCCTATACCCGCGGGAGAGAAGTTTCTCGTTCGTCGGACGAAATCCTGCAGGAGGTTAAATCGCTTGTCGATCGGGGATTCAAATCAATTACTCTGCTGGGGCAAAACGTAAATTCCTATGGTCTCGACAAGAAAGGAGAGGAGATTAGCTTTGCGCAACTCCTTCGGAATATTGGCGAATACGGCAATGAATCGGGAAAAACCTTTTGGGTGTATTTTACCTCGCCGCATCCTCGCGATATGGGCGATGAAGTGATCGATGTGATTGCAGCTTATCCTTGTTTGGCCAAGCAAATTCACTTACCCCTTCAGTCGGGCGACGATAAAGTGCTCATTCGCATGAATCGTAAGCACGATGTGCGCAAGTATCGGCACATTGTGGAATACATCCGTGAGAAAATTCCTCAGGCCACCTTGTTTACCGATATCATTGTAGGATTTACCGGCGAAACCGAGGAGCAATTTCAAAATACGGTCAAAGCCATGGAAGAATTTAAGTACAACATGGCTTATGTTGCTGTTTATTCTCCTCGTCCGGGCGCTACTTCAGCTCGTTGGGACGACGATGTGCCGATTCAGGTAAAGAAAGAGCGTTTGCATGCCTTGAGCGATGTGTTTGCCCAGTCGTCGCGGGCTTATAATGAAGCATTGGTGGATCAGATTGTACCGGTTCTCATTACCGGCAAGGATAAAAAAACCGGCTACCTGACCGGTTACACCGAAGGGAAAATCAACATACGGGTGTATCATCAGTCGCAGGATTTGATTGGTCAAATTGTATCGGTTAAAGTAACTACCGCACTGGATTTCTCTTTAGCCGGTGAGCTGGCGGGATCCTCGGTTGAGCAATCGTCGCTCGAATTGATTCATTCTTAAAAATGAAGGAGTTTTCCATGGCTAAAAAAATTGCCTTTAAAACACTCGGTTGCCGTTTGAACCAGTACGAAACCGACACCCTGATTTCTCAATTCAAAAAAGGGGGGTTCGAGGTAGTCGATTATAAAGAAGAAGCGGATGTGTATGTAGTGAATACTTGCACCGTTACGAATAAAAGCGACCATAAATCGCGCAATACCATACAGCAAGGCAAACGCGTTAAACCCGATGCGGTTATGCTGGTTACCGGCTGCATGGCTAATCACCGCAAAGATCAATTAAACGCGAACGAGCAAATTACTTATGTGGTTGATAACGATCGCAAATCGTCGATCTTTTCCATCGTCGATGCTCATTTCAAAGGAGAGTTAGTCAACCCCGATGAGTATGAAAAGGATGTGTTTGGATTTGCCGTTGGCGAGGAAACCATCCATACCCGTAGCTTGCTCAAGATTCAAGACGGATGCGATAATTTCTGTTCCTTCTGTATCATTCCTTTTGTTCGCGGTCGAGCGATCAGTCGTCCGGTAGAGGAAGTGTTGGAAAATGCACGCGAACTGATCCGAATAGGTTACAAGGAACTGGTAATAACCGGAGTAAATATTGGCCGTTACGATTACGAGGGTCTTCTTTTCGAAGATTTGATAGAGCAAATTTTGGCCTTGCCGGGCGATTTTCGCGTACGGATTTCTTCCATGGAACCCGAAGGATTTGGCGAGAAATTATTCTCCATGCTCAATCATCCGAAGTTGAGCCCACATTTGCACATTTGCTTGCAGTCGGGTTCGGAAGCTATTTTGCTGAAGATGCGTCGCATGTACACAGCACGAAGTTTTTCCGAGATGGTTCAATCCATTCGTTCGGTGCGTCCGGATATGAATTTAACGACCGATATCATTGTCGGTTTTCCGGGCGAAACGGACGAGGATTTTCAGGCCAGTCTGGATCGGGTAAAAGAGATGGGATTCACTCATGTGCACACGTTTAAGTACTCGAAGCGCGATGGTACGCGAGCAGCGCGGGCTGGCGATCAGGTACCCGAGAAGGTGAAGTCGGCGCGGAGCGAGGGAATGCGATTATTATCCGAAGAAAATAAACGCACCTATCGCAGTAGTTTCATTGGCAAACAGCAACGATTAATTATCGAGAAATCGGGCAATGCTTACTCACTTGGCTTAGGAGAGCATTTTGTCCCGGTGAAGGTGATGGGCAAAAAATTGCCTGCCAATTCCTGGCAATTGGTTCAAATTGTTGGGATTGAGTCGGGCGACGATCCGGCTTTGATTGGAGAACTGTTATAGTCGCTGCAATTCGAACGAAGGGAAACCTTTTTCGTTCTCTGCATTGTGGTAGCCAACGAAGCGGAACTTAAAGTAATACCCTTCGGTATCTTTTACAACGAAATTCATGTTGGTTGTAACCACATAATCTTCTCCATTGTAATATTTCCATTCATGACCAATAGCATCGAGCTGATTGGTAAAGATGTAATTCTCTAAAAGCTGATAATCGATGTTTGCAAAATCGTTCAGGGTATCGAGGGTGGCCAAGGTTCGCTCTTCGTTGATTAAAATTCCGCGCACATTGTAAGGAGTTGGAATACCATCGTCGGTGTAAAGGGTGGTGTAATAAGGAGTAAACAAGAGATCCCAGTTGTCGGGGTGAGGCTGCTCTACGAGCCCTTCTGCATCGAAACTGAATAAGACGAAAGCATACAAGGTATCTTTCCAAACGGTGAAGGTTTGCTCGTTGTTGCCATCTAACTCAGCCGAACGGAAAGTGTACTTATCCGAATCGACCGAAAGGAATTGAATTTTTCGATACACCTGGTAGTTCAAACCGTTGAATAAGCCCCAAAGATACACTTCGTTATTCGAGATGGCTCCGTCGAGAGCGATACTCACCCAATTACCAATGGCGGTAGAATCCAAGTCGCCGGTCGAGGCATCGTAACGCCACTCTGCCGAATCGGGTATGCTGGTTGTGCCTTCGAAAAGGGTGCTTCCCGTTCGACAAATTTTAAAGTTATTGGCTGAGTTTAGGCGGATGTGATACCCTTCGGGAGCTGTTTCGAAGCCTAGATGATAATATCCAGGCGATTCAATTTTGACAATCGATTCGGTATTTAAATCGAACCAAATAAGGTGTTCGTAAATCGATAAATCGAACTCGATGAGCGATTCATCGCCAGGTTGATGGGGTTCGATTGGCGTATCTTCGATGAAACAAGCATTGAGAACCAGCAGGCTAAACAAAAAGGCTAGGATTCGGTCCATGGCTAGTAACGATTAAAATGATAACTAAGTTTTACGAAGAGGGTTCGACCCATGGATATGGGCATTCCGGCACCTGCCACGTGAGCCGCTCCACCCGAACCCGTTTGTTCTACAATGTAGTTGTTAAAAACATTCCGGACTCCCACCGAGGTTTTCAATCGATTTTGGAAGAAGCTTGAATTAAAGCTGATATCAAGGGTATGGAACGGTTTCAGGAAATCGAATACCATTTGATTATTTTCGTCGATAGTGAAACGGGGCAATTGGCCATTGTACTTGTAGAAAAGCGACACATCGCTATTCCAGCTTAAAATGCTCCAGGCCAGGCTAGAAGTAACATCGTTCGACGATTGGATGGAATCGTAATTGAGGCTTTCTCCATCGGTAGAGGTCAGGTAACTGGTGTTTCCATAGCCCACGGAGAAGTTTAGATAAGGATGGAAGCGATAATCGAATTGAGCAAAACCTCCCATCGTTCCATAACGAGCAATGTTCACGTAGCTATAATGCAATTCTTCCGGATTAATCGCTCCGAGTTCAATCTTATTCCACATGGAATTGTAAAAGAAATCGATTTTAAAATTGGAATAATGGAGCTTATGCCACCTTTCGGTGTTCAGGTTAAACGATAGATTGTAGTTGTGCCCGAATTCAGGTTCCAGGTCGGGGTTCCCGAATAAATTATGATTCGTATCCTGGAAATCGAGGAATAATTCTTTAATCGTTGGTGAGCGGAATCCGCGAACATAGCTTAAGCGAACATCCCACCATGCGTTAGGCGATATTTTGAAATTGATAGAGGGAACCAGCGGTGTACTAAATTGGGTGTTGAAGGAGTATCGCAAACCGGGCTGAATTTGTATCCAGCGTAATTGGTTGAATTGAGCACTCCAGAAAAGGGCGTAATCGTTTATAAAGCGGGCTCCGTCGTTAATTTTTTCTCCTTTACCCGATTCCAGATTAATATCATAGCCGAGGTGATAATTGAAGATTTTATCTTTTCCGAAGTTTCGCCATTCGCCTCGAAATACCCAATTATCGGAAAGGGTGGTGTCGAGTTCGACCGAGCGCATATCGAGGGTGGTAAGGTCTTTTAAGAAATCTTCGTTTATGCGCGAATAGTTGGAAAAACTACTCAAGAAGCTCAGCAAATGGTCGTCGCGCAGGCGGTATTCATAGTTGATGGAATGAATCTGACGCCAGGTTGTGAGGTACACATCGCGGGCAATTTCACCATAGGGTGGGCGAGGAGTACCTTTATCGATCATGAGTTCGCGAAGCAAGGAGGTGGATAATTTGAGCTTCGTGTTGCCTTTGTCGTAGGTGTACGAAGCATCGGCGAGGTATTGCTCTTTGGGTTTCCAAAGGGTGCTGCGCAGGTTCGGATCGAGGTCGCGCTCTTGGGTAAAATTTCGTCCTCCGGAAAAGGTATAACTGGAGTTTTTCTTTCGAAAAGAGATAAGGCCATCGGCATTGTAGCGTCCAACCGATTCGTAATACGCATTGATTTGCGATTTGAAACGGGTGTACTTATTCTCTTTCGTAATGATGTTGATCGCACCTGCCAGACTGTTGTTTCCGTACAGAACCGAAAAGGGTCCTTCTACTACCTCGATATGATCGACGTTGTAGAGATTGAGTTGCGACAAATCAACATTTCCTCCTTCGCGTCCAATAACCGGGACACCATCGACCAAGATCTTTACATTGTTGCCGGAAAGGCCTTGAATAGAAAGGCTACTCCCTAAAATGCCATCGGAAAAGGTTCTGAATTTCAGGTCGGTAGCAATTAAATCGGGAATATTAACCGCCGCTTTCGATTCAATTTCTTTCGAATCGATAATCTTGATTTTGTAAATGGATTGATCTACCGGTTGTGGTTCCAACTGCCCGGTTATCACCACTTCCTTCACATTGAAGTTCGAGGGTTGGATTTCAATCTCTTGGTACTTTTGAGGGCGAATCGTTTGGGTAATCGATTGGTAGCCAACAACACTAATTTGGATACTCAATGAGTCGGCAAAAGTGAGGGATGCCAACCCTTTGTCGTTGGTTAAATAGACTTGTGCTTGCTTATCGGGTTGCGGATCGACAATGAGATGAGCATAAGCCACCCCAAGGCCGGTTTTCGCATCTTTTATTAGAATTTCCGAAACCTGTCCGTGGGTATGTAGGATTGAAAAAACAAAGAATAGGAGTAAAGTAGGAAAAACTCGGTTCATGGATTGTTTTCTCAGCAGTGCGAAATAAAAAACGGGAAGCTTGTTCTTGTTAAAAGAACATAGCTTCCCAAAGGATCCCCACCCTTTATTGTTTTACAATTTTTTTAGTTACCGTATTGTTTCCTGTGGTCAGTTGCAGGAAGTAAATCCCCGAAGCCAAGTTCGATGGTAAGGTAAAGCGTGTGCGACCAGCAAGGGGTTGAGCAGTAATACCGATTACCTCGCTTCCTTGCTGATTGAACAGTTTCATCATCACTGTTTCCTTATCGGAATTCAACCCTTCTACAAAAAATTCGGAATTGACCGGATTCGGGAAAACGCGCAGCGCATATTCAGTTGCAAAGGATTCCATTCCAACTTGAACAATGGCTTCGGACCAAAAACGGGTAATGCCAGTTCCTTGTCCTTCAAATTCGGTGAAACCCATTCGGTAGATTTCGCCGTGCTGCGTTTTAACGAAATAGACGGTATTGGTATTCACCGACCAAGACATACTGCCCATATCGAATGCTTTCCAATCGGAACCAATCGTTTTAATCGATTCGGAATAGAATAATCCGGTGGTGTCGGAAAAGCTTGGATCAACTCCTAAAACTTCGGCTACCGATGTTTGATAATTGTGCAAAACTCCGGTAACGTAGTAGGGGATTTCGACATCGTAGTAGCGAGAGAAAACGATATCCCAACTATCGGAGGCAGGTTCGTAATCGACCATTTCGTTGTTTGCAATGCTATAGTAGGCAAAGTTTTCGCTGCTGTGAGTTGCAGCATCCAGGTCGAGAACAGCTTCGTTGCTATGGTCGAGATCGGAGATAGCTACTTCGTAGAGCAAAGCGGCAGAAGTTTTTTTCTTAATCCAGAGCTTCTTGTACAAGCCATCGATGGTTTTGATTACAAACATTCGATGACCGTACACGTTGTGGTCGAGCATGTTGTATAGTCCCCAACCATAATCGGGATGTCCGCTCGCTAGTTGATTGAAGGCACCTTCTTCCCAGGTGGTGTCGGAATTGAATAAAGGGGTCCATGTCGATAGTCCGGTGGTATCGACAGGCTGCGACCACTGGGTGGTGTCCGTTTCGGGATGAGCCCAAGCCATTGCTCCGGCTCCATTGTTGAGGAGCACAGCTGCACTAAAAGCTTCGGTAGAGAAAGCTAAATCCCAACTGGCACGATCGGAGCTTTTAACTACTCCGTCGCGAAAACTGAAAAAGACATCTTTTGCATAGGACTGTTCCTGAGCTACTTCGTGGTTTTGCATTTGAGCGAATCCTTGAAATCCTAGTACTAAAGCCAAGATGATGGAGTAAAATCGTTTCATTTTCTTGTAGTTTTTGTATTCGTGGTTCGATGGGAGAGTCCAATCGGCATCATCCTGATTAAGATGAATGGAGATGAACCTTGCATCGGGTTACTTGGTAGATTCTTTAAACGGTGCAAGTTTACGCGTGGATTCTGTAGCAATTTTGAAGATTTGCGGTATCTTCGCAAGCCGTAAAAACACTTGTAATACAATAAGATGGAATATAATTTCAAAGAAATTGAAGCGCGCTGGCAAGCGCATTGGAAATCAATTGAGTTATACAAAACTGAAATAGACCCTTCGAAGCCAAAATATTACGTTCTCGACATGTTTCCTTATCCGTCGGGAGCCGGATTGCATGTGGGGCACCCGCTGGGTTATATTGCTTCCGATATTTATAGTCGTTACAAACGACTTCAAGGATACAACGTGTTGCATCCTATGGGTTACGATGCTTTCGGATTACCCGCCGAGCAATATGCCATTCAAACCGGCCAGCATCCTGCCATCACGACCAACGAGAATATCAATCGCTATCGGGAACAACTAGATAAAATAGGATTCAATTACGACTGGAGTCGCGAAATTCGCACCAGCGACCCCGATTATTATCACTGGACGCAATGGGCTTTTATCCAAATGTTCCAGCATTGGTATAACGAAGCGAGCGAGCGTGCTGAGCCCATCGCGGATTTGATTCGTCATTTCGAAGAAGAAGGAAATGGGAGCGTGCGAGCAAGCCATACTCAGGAAACCGTTTTTACAGCCGATGAATGGAAGGGCTTTTCGGAAGAAGAACAACAGCATATTTTGCTCAACTATCGATTGGCTTACCTTGCCGATACCCAAGTGAATTGGTGTCCGGCTTTAGGAACAGTTCTCGCAAACGACGAAGTAATCAATGGTGTTTCCGAGCGCGGAGGTCATCCGGTTATTCAGAAGCAAATGAAGCAATGGTCCTTGCGCATTTCAGCTTATGCTAAACGATTGCTAAACGATTTGGAAGAACTGGATTGGAGTGAGTCCTTGAAAGAGATTCAACGCAACTGGATTGGTCGTTCGAAAGGAGCCGAGATGCATTTCCCGATTAAGGGAAGTGATGCTCGTTTAGCCATATTCACAACCCGCCCGGATACTACCTGGGGAGTTAGTTTCATGGTTTTGGCCCCCGAACATGAATGGGTTCCGGAACTTACAACTGCCGAATACCGCGAAGCAGTCGATGCTTACCTGGAACAAACCGGCAAACGAAGCGAACGCGACCGAATGGCCGATACAAAAACCGTTAGCGGTCAATTTTTGGGTTCGTATGCCATTAATCCCTTATCGGGCGAAGAAATACCGATTTACATCAGCGATTATGTTCTAACCGGATACGGAACCGGAGCCATCATGGCTGTTCCTGCTCACGACTCGCGCGACTTTGCTTTTGCCCGCCATTTCGGTTTGCCTATTCGGCAAGTGGTCGTGGCTCCGGGCCAAAATGCCGAGGATACCGCCGAGTGGACTGCCAGCTACGATGGAAAAGAAGGTCAACTCGTTAACTCTGGATTCATAAGCGGGATGGCTGTTCCCGATGCCATCGAAGCGTGTTTGAAATACATAGAAGAAAAAGGAATAGGAAAAGCCAAAGTGCAGTTCCGCCTGCGCGATGCCATTTTTAGTCGTCAGCGATACTGGGGAGAGCCCTTTCCAGTCTATTTTAAAAACGATTTGCCCTATGTGTTGACCGAGGATGAATTGCCCCTCCATTTGCCCGAGGTCGATAAATACCTTCCAACCGAAGATGGTCAGCCACCGCTAGGCCGAGCAGAAAATTGGCATACCGCCGAGGGCTATCCCTTCGAGCTGAGTACCATGCCCGGATTTGCCGGTTCGTCGGCCTACATGTACCGATACATGGATCCTAAAAATCGTGAGGCTTTAGTTTCAAAAGAAGCGAATACGTATTGGAGAAATGTCGATTTGTATTTGGGTGGAGCAGAGCACGCCACCGGCCATTTAATTTATGCTCGTTTCTGGAATAAGTTTTTGTTCGACATCGGCTTGGTGGTTGAGAAAGAACCGTTTAAAAAACTAATCAATCAGGGAATGATCCAAGGACGATCGAGCTTGGTTTATCGTCTTCTGAATCAGCAAAATATTTTCGTAAGCGCCGATATGGTAGCCGATTACGAAGTTACACCCATCCACGTGGATGTGAACATGGTAGAGAACGATCGTTTGGACTTGGAGGCGTTTAAAGCATGGCGTCCCGAATTTGCTCAAGCCGAGTTCATTTTGAATGATCAGGGTGAGTATAAATGCGGAGTACAGGTTGAGAAGATGTCGAAGCGTTACTACAATGTGGTGAACCCCGACGATATTGTTGAGCGCTACGGAGCCGATACCTTGCGGATGTACGAAATGTTCCTGGGTCCGTTGGAGCAATCGAAACCTTGGGATACAAATGGAATTGATGGGGTTCACAAGTTTTTGCGGAAATACTGGCGTTTGCATTTCGACCGTGAGGGACAATGCATTGTGAGCGATGAGCCTGCTAGTAAGCTGGCGCAGAAGATTTTGCATAAAACCATTAAGAAAGTGAGCGAGGATATGGAACGCTTCAGTTTCAACACTTCGATTTCAGCGTTTATGATCTGTGTGAATGAGCTAAACGAGGCTCAGGTGCATCATCGATCGGTATTAAAAGATTTATGCATTTTGCTGGCTCCTTTCGCACCGCATATTACGGAAGAGATTTGGAGCAAAATGGGCGAAAGCGGAAGTGTTCACACCCAGTCGTTCCCTGAGTGGAATGAGTCCTTTTTGGTGGAAGATTCCTTTGAATATCCGGTTTCATTCAACGGAAAGATGCGTTTTAAAGCATCCTTCCCCAGCCAGATGCCACCTGCCGAGATTCAACAGTTAATTTTGGAACACGAGCAATCGGCTAAATGGCTCGATGGGAAGATGCCTAAAAAGATAATTGTGGTTCCCAATCGAATCATTAATATTGTGGTTTAATCTCATAATCAGGAGTTCGATAAGCAATTTCCGATGTTTAATAAGAAGAAAAGTTCAGTAAAAATGGCCAAGACACCAGAAATAGACCCTAACATCATTAATCAGATAGTAGAAGGTACGATTATAACCGGCAATATTGTTTCGGAGAAAAGCATTCGCATTGTAGGAACGCTGGAAGGTAATTTAACGACCAAAGGTCGCGCAGTGATTGGAAAAACGGGCGTGGTGAGTGGAAATATTATTTGTCAGGAAGGGGATATCGAAGGGAAAGTAAGTGGTAAAATCATTACTTATGGTCTGTTAAGTTTGAGGGCATCGGCCGAAGTAAACAGCGAGACTTACACCAAGCAGCTCATGGTAGAGCCCGGAGCCATTATTAACGGAACGCTCGACATGAGCGGAACAAATCTAAATCCGGAGCAAAAGCAAGTGCTAACACCCAATGGACAAAAAAAGGAAGAAAAGTCCCTTAAATAATTATGCGAAGTATTCGGGTCTTGCCATTCAAATGATTGCCATCATCTTGTTAGGAACCTATGCCGGAATACGACTTGATGCGTGGATTGCTTGGAAATTTCCGGTCTTTACGCTAGTCTTCGCTCTGGCCTCGGTTTTTGCCGCCATTTATTACGCTATTAAAGATTTCTTATAAACCAAATCATGCAAGCTAAATTCAAATCCTTCCTGAGCGGAATGCTCATCCTAACTGCAGTCATCATCCTGGGAGCTTACCTTTTGTTCACGCAATTTATTCCTCAATACTATCTACCCATTTTCCCGTGGTTACTCCTCTTTTACGTTCTGAGTACTACTCTGGTTCATTACTTTCATCTCAAAGCTCGCTTTGGCGATAGCAAACGATTCCCTCGCTATGCCATGGCAATCAATGGTTTGAAAATACTGGCCTACCTCATCTTCATCGTAGTGTATGTTTTTACCCAACGCGACACAGCCGTTCCCTTTCTCATTGGATTCTTTGGCCTTTACATGCTGTTCAATATTTACGAAGTGATGGTGTATCAGCGTTCGAATCGTCCGGAAGCTAGCTAGTTACTCCATGTCCCTCTAACTTGCTACGGCATGCGTTTCCTTTTTTCTGCTACATCTAACCCTCATTTTAATCTGGCTGCCGAGGAATATCTCATGCGGCATACTCCCTACGAGGTGGTCTTTTTGTACATCAATCGGCCCAGCATCATTGTAGGGAAACATCAAAATACCCTGGCCGAGATTAATCGTAAGTGGGTCGATGAGCATCGTATTCCGGTAATCCGCCGTTTATCCGGCGGAGGAACTGTTTATCACGACGAAGGAAATATCAATTTCTGTTTCATTCGGAATACGCTCTCGGGCAAACAAGTTAATTTTCGGGTTTTTGTTGAACCGATTATTCAATACCTCCACAGCTTAGGCCTGGAAGCAAGCATGGGGAGCAAAAATGAACTGCGCATCGAAGGGAAAAAAATATCGGGAAATGCTGAGCATGTTTTCAAAAATCGGGTCATGCATCATGGTACTTTACTCTACGATTCCGATTTGACTGCTCTCGAAAAAGCGATTCAGCCTCCCCTGGCCACCATCGACGATAAAGCTGTAAAATCGAATCGTTCGGAAGTAGCCAATATCAGCGAATTCCTGTCTGATAAACTCGAAACGGATCGCTTTGCTCAACATCTTTTCCAGTTTCTCCAAAATTTCTTTCCCCAACACGACACGTATCATTGGAGCTCCGCCGACTTGGAAGAAATAAATCGGCTAATGGATGAAAAGTACCGACAAGATTACTGGAATTTTCATTACTCACCCGATTATACTTTCGTGAATGATTGGGTGTTAGATGCCTTTTTTCATTGCCAGGTCGATTTAAGTGTGAGCAAAGGAATAATCAAAAAAGCCTTTATCGGAGGGTCGCAACATCAGGACGTGTTGCAATCGATAGCCGAAGCGCTCACAGGAGTTGAACATCAGCCGGAGGCCATTCGAAACGTGCTAAATCATCACGATTTCAAGGGATTTTTTAGCCTGGTAAGCATTGATCGTTTCATCGAACTATTCTTTTAAGCGTCAACCTTAAAGAGGCGATAACCTTTTTCCCGAAAAATCGATATTAGGGAGAATGGGTTTTACAGCCTTCAGAATTTCTTCCTCTAATACGTGTAAAATTCGTTTTCGGACGAAATGACGATGCACCACGAGACCAATCTCACGAAAGGGTACCGGATCGGAGAATCGACTAATGTGTTTGGCTTCCTCCTCCGGAAAATCGTAAACCGATAAATAAGGTAAGAGGGTTGATGCTCCATTTCCCCGAACGAAGCGCAGTAAACTATCGATGGAACCCGCTTGGAAATTAAAGTTTAATTGATTAACAAGTTGATTTTCATGATAATTACAAAGCTCAATGATTTGAGTGCGCATGCAATGCCCTTCCTCCAACAACGCCAGATTCGATAAATCCAACTCATGAGCCTCAATCCGCTTTGGAGGTTCCTTGCCTGCCTGATAATACACAAATGGTTCGTGGTAAAGCTTCTGCTCTTCTATTTCCGCATCGTTGATAGGGGTCGATACAATCCCAATGTCGATGTCGCGCGATTTTAATTGCCGGATAATTTCGCCGGTGGTTTGCTCTCGTACAATGATTTGAAGCTGTGGGAATTGCAAAGCAAATCGATGCAGAAAGAGTGGCAACAAGAAGGGAGCAATGGTTGGTATAACCGAGATGATGAGCCTCCCTTTCACCTCTCCTTTTATCTCTTGACTGATTTCTTTCAGCGATTCAATTTCTCGTTGCACGATTTTGAGTTGCTCCAGCAAAACAGCCCCTTCTGCTGTAAGCGCTACCGGTTTCTTTTTTCGGTCGAAAATCGGAATACCCAGTTCTTCCTCTAGTTTCGAAATCATTGTGCTTAAGGTCGATTGCGTAACAAAACACTTCTCGGCCGCTTTTTCAAAATGCCTCAGCTCAGCCAAAGCCAGTACGTATTGAAATTGATGAATGTTCATCGATGCTATCAATATTGAGTTAGAAAATATAGTTTTTGTAAAACAAACATAGCATCTATTTTCGTCGCATTGAAACACAAACCTTTAAAAAATCAACGCTATGAAACACCTATTTACCCTGCTGTTTGTTGCCTGGACCATGGCAACCCTGGCTCAGCCCGCAGCAGAAAGTACCGGAGGATGTCCTTTTCATCAAGGACAAAAGGCCGAAGCAGTGGCTGCCGAAACAATGAATGCACCCGATGAAGTGGATGTGATGCAACGTCGACAAGGACCTACCAACAAAGATTGGTGGCCCAATGCTTTGGATTTAACTGTTTTGCGTCAGCATTCCGATATGTCGGATCCGATGGGAGAGCAGTTCAATTATGTCGAAGCGTTTAACAGTCTCGATTACGAAGCTTTGAAAGCCGATTTACGTGCTTTAATGACCGAATCGGAAGATTGGTGGCCAGCCGATTTTGGACATTACGGACCCTTGTTTATTCGCATGGCCTGGCACAGTGCCGGTACCTATCGAACTGGCGACGGACGCGGTGGTTCACGCGATGGTCAGCAGCGTTTTGCCCCACTCAATTCCTGGCCCGATAACGCCAATCTCGACAAAGCACGACGCTTGTTGTGGCCCATTAAAAAGAAGTATGGAAGTAAGATTTCCTGGGCCGATTTAATGATTCTGACCGGAAATGTCGCTTTGGAATCGATGGGTTTCGAAACCATCGGATTTAGTGGTGGTCGTGCCGATGTGTGGGAACCCGAATCGAATGTGTATTGGGGTTCGGAAACCGAGTGGTTGGCCGATAAACGATACACCGGAGAGCGCAATTTAGAAAATCCTTTAGCAGCGGTTCAAATGGGATTAATTTATGTGAACCCCGAAGGACCCAATGGGAATCCCGATCCGGTATTAGCGGCTCACGATATTCGTGAAACCTTTGCTCGTATGGGGATGAACGACGAAGAGACAGTTGCCTTGATAGCCGGCGGACACACTTTTGGCAAATCGCATGGAGCCGGACCGGCCAAGCATGTTGGACCGGAGCCAGAAGCTGCAGGGATCGAGGAGCAAGGTTTAGGTTGGACCAGCACCTATGGATCTGGCAAAGCCGGCGATGTGATTACATCCGGTTTAGAAGTAACCTGGACCAGTACACCTGCCAAATGGAGTCATGGTTTCTTTAAGAACTTATTCGAGAACGAGTGGGAGTTAACCAAGAGTCCGGCAGGAGCGCATCAGTGGGTTGCTAAGAATCCGAAAACCCTGGTTCCCGATGCTTTCGACCCCGACAAAAAGCACAAGCCCACCATGTTAACAACCGATTTATCCTTACGATTCGATCCGGAGTACGAAAAAATTTCCCGTCGTTTTTATGAAAATCCCGATGAGTTTGCCGATGCTTTTGCCCGCGCCTGGTACAAACTCACTCATCGCGATATGGGTCCGCGCGCCCTTCACTTAGGCCCGGAAGTTCCTCAAGAAGATTTCGTATGGCAAGATCCTATTCCTGCTGCTTCGTACGAAGTCATCAATGAGCAAGATATTGCCGGTTTGAAAGCGTCTATTCTAGCTGCTGGCCTCACCACTTCCGAGCTGGTGTACACTGCCTGGTCGTCGGCTTCGACCTATCGTAGTTCCGATTTCAAAGGGGGTGCTAATGGAGCACGCATTCAGCTTGCTCCGCAGGCAGCATGGGAGGTGAATCATCCGAAGGAATTGGCGAACGTGCTGGAAAACTATCGTTCTATTCAGGCCGATTTCAATAAAAAATCAAAGACCAAACAAGTGTCGATGGCCGATTTGATTGTATTGGGAGGAGCGGTTGCTATCGAGGAGGCAGCCAAGAAAGCCGGAGTATCGGTTTCTGTTCCCTTCCTGCCCGGACGCACCGATGCTACTCAGGAGCAAACCGATGTGGATGGAATGGCTGTTCTTGAACCCATTGCCGATGGTTTCCGGAACTATGTAAAAGGACGCTATACCATTCCAACCGAAGAATTGTTGGTCGATAAAGCGCAGTTATTGGGATTAACCGCACCTGAAATGACCGTATTAGTAGGTGGAATGCGCGTGTTAGATGCTAATTATCAGCATGCAAAGCACGGTGTTTTTACTGACCGTCCGGGAGTGTTGAGCAACGATTTCTTCGTTAACCTGACCGATATGAGCTATGAATGGCGTCCGATGGGCGACAGTAAAGAGCTGTATCAGGTGGTTAATCGCAGTACCGGCGAAGTTAAATGG
This sequence comes from uncultured Bacteroidota bacterium, assembly GCA_937954085.1. Taxonomy (GTDB): domain Bacteria; phylum Bacteroidota; class Bacteroidia; order Bacteroidales; family M50B96; genus M50B96. The sequence goes on along the minus strand of CALGAK010000125.1, from coordinate 34,066 downwards.
ACTGCTACCCGTACCGATTTAATTTTCGGTTCGAACTCCGAGTTGCGTGCCTATGCCGAGGTTTACGCCAGCGACGATGCAAAAGAGAAGTTTGTGAAGGATTTCGTACAGGCATGGAATAAAGTGATGAATGCCGACCGGTACGACGTACACATGGCCTCTAAGTAGGGTTTCAATTACCTATATTCTGTTTCAAGGGAGCTCTCTGCTAATGCGGAGAGCTTTTTTTTTTGTATTATCTAGTTCCTGCATTTACCCCGCCCAATTTTTCCGATCCAAACTGCGGTAATGAATGGCTTCGGACAAATGATGGGATTCAATTTGATCTTTTCCGTCTAAATCGGCAATGGTACGACTTACTTTCAGGATGCGGTCGTAGGCGCGGGCCGATAAGCCGAGCTTCTCCATAGCCATCTTTAAAATGCTTTCCCCGTCAGGAGTCAGCTTGCAGAACTTACGAATCAATCGGGAACTCATTTGTGCATTGCTATGCATGCCGGGAAAGGCTTCGAAACGATCGCCTTGAAGTTTCCGGGCAGCTACCACTCGATCGCGCACGTTTTTACTGGTTTCGGAAATTTGTTTCTCCGAAAGCATTTTAAAAGGTACCGGTACAATCTCTATGTGTATGTCGATGCGGTCGAGCAAAGGACCGGAAATGCGATTGAGGTATTTCTGAACCTGTCCGCTGGAGCAAACACAAGCTTTTTCCGGATGATTGTAATATCCGCACGGACAGGGATTCATCGAGGCGACCAGCATGAACGAGGCGGGATACTCAACTGCAAATTTCGCACGCGAAATGGAAATAACCCGATCTTCGAGGGGTTGACGCATTACTTCTAAAACGGTTCGTTTGAATTCGGGCAACTCGTCTAAAAACAATACACCATTATGTGCCAGGGAAATTTCGCCGGGTTGCGGGTATTGCCCTCCACCCACCAGCGCCACATCGCTTATGGTGTGGTGAGGTGCTCGAAAGGGACGCTGGGTCATGAGGGAGGTGTCGCCGGTAATTTTCCCGGCTACCGAATGGATTTTGGTGGTTTCGAGTGCTTCGTGCAAGGTAAGGGGAGGTATGATTCCTGGTAAGCGCTTGGCAAGCATGGTTTTCCCTGCTCCGGGAGGACCAATCAGTAGAATGTTGTGTCCACCGGCTGCGGCAATCTCTAAGGCACGTTTTACGTTTTCCTGCCCTTTTACTTCGGAAAAGTCGAGTTTGAAATCGTCGATCCGCTCAAAAAATTCTTTGCGGGTATCTACCAAGGTGGGTTGTAGGTCGGAGGTATTGGAAAGGAGAGCAATTACTTCTCGAATATGATGCACTCCGTAAACGGTCAAATCGTTTACTACTGCAGCTTCGCGCGCATTCTTTTCCGGCAGAATGAATCCTTTAAATCCTTGCTTGCGTGCTTCGATGGCAATGGGAAGAACCCCTCGAATGGGATGCACACTTCCGTCGAGCGAGAGTTCGCCCATGAGTAAATAATGCTCTAGTAAATCTTTATTCAATTGCTCACTGGCAGCCAAAATGCCGATGGCAATGGGTAAGTCGTAAGCAGCTCCTTCTTTGCGAATGCTCGCCGGAGCCATATTCACCACAATCTTCTTCCCGGGCATGTCGAGCCCACATTCTTTGATGGCCGAGGTAACTCGTTGAAGACTTTCTTTAACTGCAGAGTCGGGCAGCCCCACTAGATAGAAATTAATCCCTCGCGAAATATTCACTTCAATCGTAATAATCAGGGCATTAATACCGCTAACTGCCCCTCCATAGGTTTTTACCAGCATGATCTTTTTGTTTATCGATTCAGTGGGGCATTCGTTGATATGCTCCCTTAGGGCATGCCCTAAAATTAGGAAGAATGCAGGATGAGCATGAGGTTAGGCAGACTTACTTTACACTTGCAAGCTTGCCTTTTGCAGCCTGACTGCTGTGTTTTGTCTTTCTATTTCTTCTACCTTATTGGAAGAGTCAACGCGGTCCTTTTGTGAAAAAAAACAGGAAGCTTTTAGTACCTCTTACGAAAGATTGAAGGTTCATTTCTTTATTTTTGACGATTTGCCTAAGCTGAAAAAATTACCAACAGGCAGCATGATGCTTCACCGGTTTATGAATAATAGAAAGTTTACATAGGAATGAAAGGAAGTGATGTGGGTCAATTTATTGTGCTTGTTTATCAGCATGCCAAATTCGGTTGGATCGCTTCTTCTTATCGGTATGAACGTGTTCCCGGCCGACCTTTTTTTCAGGTAGGCGATAAGCTGAGCCGTAATCATCCCGATTATCCCGATTTGACCGCCGTGCAAAAAGACTTGGTCCGCTGGAGTGAGGATTTTTCCGACGAAGCGATAGTGAGTCGTTTTGGGAAGAAGCGGCAAACCATTCAGCAGTTCTATGAGAAGCTGAGCCCGGAATACCTAAAAACCTACATCATCCCTTTTCTTGAAAAGAAGCTTCGAGCCATTCTAGATGCGGTTCGTCAACATGCAATTCCGCTTTACCAATCGTCGGGCCGCCCCAAGAATGTATTCCCCGACGATTTAGTAACCATTCAGGAGGCTGCCTCGCGTACGATTTTTAATTTCATCCGGAAAGAACAGGAACTACTGTATTATTTATCGATTCGTAACCTCGATAAAGAGTTAAAGCTTCATGGTCGAATGGGGCACATCCTGGTAAATGAACCAGCTTATCTTTTAATCGATTCGAATCTATATTACTTCAACGATATTGATGGGAAGAAACTTTTGCCGTTTTTTCAGAAACAACACATCGAAATTCCGGCTCAGGTTCAGGAAAAATACCTCTCCACCTTTGTCCTTAATGCAATTCGGAACTACGAAGTTAGAACCATCGGATTTTCTGTTCGGGAAATTCGGGCAGATCTATCAATTGAGCTAAGTTTAGAGTATGGGCTTGATTATCAGCCGGGATTTGCAATAAGCTTTCATTATCCGCCCTATTTCAAGTGTCGAGAAAACTCCGATTTTGCTTTTCAGGTGAAGTTTCATTGGAACGATGGAGCCTATTATTTCGAAAAAATCATGCGCGATTTGGAGGCCGAAGATTCTGCTATCCAGTATTTAAAGGCTGTCGGAATGGTGAAGCATGGAGATTGGTTTTGGTTGGAGGGGAAGGACCGCAGCCTATCGGAAGCTTTACGTTTTATACGAAACAATCGGTCCGATTTTGAGGAACGAGGAATTCGGATAAAAACCTCGATTAACAACCAGAAAATTAATCTCGAAGAAGCCAAGGTTCAGTTAGAGGTAGTATCGAAAATTGATTGGTTCGACATTCGTGGGGTGGTTCGTTTTGGTGATTTTGAATTTCCTTTTCAGCAACTTCGTAAATACATTTTAAGCGGGAATCAGGAATTTTTATTACCCGACGGCAGTATTGGAATCATTCCCGATGAATGGTTTCTGCTATACGAAGATTTGTTTCAATATGCCAAACAAAACGAAGGGAAGCTGATGCTTAACCGTCACCATTTGCATTTGGTGCCGGAATATTCATACGGTAAATCGGAGCAATTGTATGCCTTGTTGCAAGGGCAGGACGAAGGCCGATCGATTCCTGAATCGGTTTCCTTACCGAAGGCACTCCAGGCCGATTTACGTCGTTATCAGCAGCTGGGATATGAGTGGTTGTATCAGCTCCATCGAAATCGCTTAGGAGCATGCCTAGCCGACGATATGGGGCTCGGAAAAACCCTACAGGCTTTGAGTTTACTGAGCAAGGTGTACGAAGAAAAGCCTTTGTATCGACCTTCTATCAAAAAGGACGGGCTTCAGCTTTCCCTGTTTCATAGTGAGGAGCAGCCTCAGGATGAACCCGATTCCTTGTATCCTTCGCTCATCGTGCTGCCCACTTCTTTGATTCACAATTGGGCCAATGAGTTGCAACGATTTACTCCTCACTTACGATTTTTGGTGTATCATGGAATCGATCGGCAAAAGCGAAAACAGGTTCGAAATCAGTTTTATCGGCATCATGTTGTTTTAACCAGCTACGGAACCCTTCGGAACGAAATTGAAGCGCTTGCTAATTTTCCATTTCATGTTATCATTCTCGATGAAGCACAGCAGATAAAAAACCCGGAGTCGAAGATTTATGCTTCGGTTATCCAGCTACAAGCCAATCAGCGCATCATTCTTACCGGAACACCCATTGAAAATTCCTTGCAGGATTTATGGGCGCAGTTCAATTTTATGAATCCCGGCTTTTTAGGGAATTATCCTTTTTTCAAGAAGCGCTATTTGCTTCCCATCGAGAAAGGAGGAAATGAAAAGCAAACCGAAAAACTGAAAACCCTGATCCAACCCTTTTTGCTCCGCAGAACGAAGGGCGAAGTGGCCAGCGATTTACCACCCTTAACCATCCAGACTCGATATTGCACCATGGAAGAGGAGCAGTGGCGTATGTATCAGGAGTATAAGCAAGCCTTCCGGAATTCGATTGTTCAGTTGCAGGAGCAGCATTTAATTCAGCAATCGGGGATGTTGCTCCTCAAGGGGATCCTTCATTTGAGGCAACTAGCCAATCATCCCTTACTGGTAGATTCTGATTATCAAGCCGGTTCGGGGAAAACCACCGAAGTAATCGATTTATTGGAGAATCTCCGGAGCGAAGGACACAAGGTATTGCTGTTCAGTAGTTTTGTGAAGCATTTGGAGTTGTTCGAAAGGAATTTTTTAGAACGAAGTTGGAAATACAGCAAGTTAACCGGCTCTACGGTGAATCGGGAGCAGGTAATCGCCGAATTTCAATCCGATCCTGATCGGTCTTTCTTTTTATTATCCATTAAAGCGGGAGGAGTGGGCCTGAATTTAACCGAGGCCGATTACGTTGTTATTTTGGATCCATGGTGGAATCCGGCCGTCGAGATGCAAGCTATTAACCGCGCCCATCGGATTGGACAAGATAAGCCGGTAATTGTTTATCGCTTTTTATCCGAAGCGAGTATTGAGGAAAAGATTCATCAGTTACAGGAAAAGAAGTCGAAGCTGATCGAAACCTTTATAAACGAGAACGACCCCTTTTCAGGAGTCGATCTGCAAGAATTAATTCGTTTGGTCGAGTAGTTATTAGGTTAGCGCTTCGGCACCTCCTACTACTTCGAGAATTTCGTTTGTAATAGCAGCCTGACGAGCTTTGTTGTAATGCAATTTGAGCTCGCGAATGAGTTCTGTTGCATTATCGGTTGCTTTATGCATGGCCGTCATCCGTGCTCCGTGTTCAGCTGCGTTAGAATCGAGTAAGGCTTTGTAAAACTGCGTTTTCAAAGAACGAGGAATTAGTTCGTTTACAATGAAATGCTTACTCGGTTCGAAAAGGTATTCGCTTTTATTCTCTTTTTGCGCTTTCTTTTCCGCTGGTGGCGGAATTGGAAGGAATTGTTCGCGGGTAAGAATTTGCGAAGCAGCATTTTTAAACTGATTATACACGATATCGATGCGATCGAATTCGCCCGATAGGTAGCGTTCCATCAGGTTTTCAACGTAGGGTGCCACGTGCTCGAAATCCAGTTCATCGTACACTTCCGGATGCGCTTCTTTGATTTTGTATTTGCGGAAACGGAGCAAATCGCCTGCTTTTTTCCCGAAGGTGATAATATCGACTTTCCCGGCAGCAAATTGTTCCGGATATTCTTCTTCGATGAGTTGAACCACTTTTTTTGAGATGGCAGCATTAAAACCACCGCATAACCCCCGGTTGGAGCTAATGGCAACAATCAGCACTTTTTCTGGATTTCGCCCTCCGCCATACACATTATCGTCGTGGTTGTCGAGGCTGGCCGAAATATCGCTCAGGATTTCCTGCAGCTTATTGGCATAAGGGCGCAACTGCAGAATAGCGTCCTGGGCTTTTCGCAAGCGGGCAGCCGATACCATTTTCATGGCACTGGTAATTTGCCGCGTGGACGAAACCGAGGTGATGCGTGTACGTATTTCTTTTAAACTGGCCATGTTGAGTCAGTATTTTTCAATGAATGATTATTTCGATGCAGGCGCTAATTCTTTAGCCACTTTTTCCATAATGGCCATGGCCTCGTCGGTAAGTTTACCTGCTTTAAGGGAATCTAACACATCTTTGTGCTTAGCTTCCAGGTAGTTCAGGTATTCTTCCTCGAATGCTCTTACCTTATTAACGGGTACGTTTTGCAATAAGCCTTTAGTCCCCAGGTAGATAATCGCAACTTGTTTTTCAACGGAAACAGGCGAATATTGACCTTGTTTCAGGATTTCAACGTTTCGAGCTCCTTTATCAAGCACCGATTTAGTAGCTGCGTCGAGGTCGGAACCGAATTTCGAGAATGCTTCCAGTTCGCGATACTGAGCCTGATCGAGTTTCAAGGTTCCGGCTACTTTTTTCATCGATTTAATTTGAGCCGATCCACCCACACGCGAAACGGAAATACCTACGTTGATGGCAGGACGTACACCGGAGTTGAAAAGATTCGATTCGAGGAAAATCTGTCCGTCGGTAATCGAAATAACGTTCGTAGGAATATAGGCTGATACGTCGCCTGCTTGTGTCTCGATAATGGGCAAAGCAGTTAAGGATCCGCCTCCTTTCACCAAGTGCTTGATGCTTTCGGGAACGTCGTTCATTTGCTTTGCAATTTGATCGGACTTGATAATTTTTGCAGCCCGTTCGAGTAAGCGGCTATGTAAGTAGAAAACGTCGCCAGGGTATGCTTCGCGTCCTGGAGGACGACGCAGCAAGAGGGAAACTTCGCGGTAGGATACTGCTTGTTTCGATAAATCGTCGTAAATGATGAGAGCAGCGCGACCCGTATCGCGGAAGAATTCCCCGATAGCAGCACCGGCATAAGGAGCGTAGAATTGGAGTGCAGCCGGCTCGGAAGCGGATGCTGCTACAATACAGGTGTAAGGCATTGCACCATTGTCTTCCAAGGTTTTAGCAATATTGGCAACGGTAGAACCTTTCTGCCCAATGGCTACGTAGATACAGTAAACGGGTTCGCCTTTTTCGTAAAATTCTTTTTGGTTGATGATGGTATCGATGGCGATAGCTGTTTTACCGGTTTGGCGGTCGCCAATGATTAATTCGCGCTGACCCCTTCCGATTGGAATCATGGAGTCGATTGCCTTGATACCGGTTTGGAGCGGTTCGTTAACCGGCTGACGATAGATTACGCCTGGAGCTTTCCGTTCGAGTGGCATTTCGTAGCGCTCGCCAGTAATTGGGCCACGTCCGTCGATTGGCTCACCAATCGTATTTACGACCCGTCCTAATAATCCTTCTCCAACATGGATGGAAGCGATGCGGCGGGTTCTTTTAACCAGGTTACCTTCTTTAATATCGTCGGATTTACCCATCAGTACTACTCCAACGTTGTCTTCTTCGAGGTTTAATACAATACCGGGAACACCGTTTTCGAATTCGACCAGTTCGTTCGACTGCACATTTAATAAACCATACACCCGGGCAATTCCATCGCCAACTTGCAACACGGTACCTACTTCCTCGAGTTCCGATTGGGTTTTGATGCCTTGTAATTGTTGTTTTAAAATTTCAGAAACTTCTGACGGTTTAATCGTAGCCATATTTATGTTTTAATTTGTTTTCGATACAGATTTTCTTGTAGCTATTTTATTTAAGTCGATTGCTGGTCGAACTATGCTTTGAGCAAGGATTGCTTAATGGTTTTCAGTTTGGTTCGGATCGATGCATCGAGGAGTTGATCTTCTACTTGCAAGGTAAATCCTCCCAATAATTCTGTTTTGACCGATGCACTTAATTCCACTTTTGTTTTGAAATAGCTTTCCGTAAAAGCTTTTACTTCTTCCAAGGTTTTAGCTGAAATAGCAACCGGGCTGCTGAAGTGGGCAAATTGAATTCCGGCTCTGTTCCGCATAATGCTCAGGAAGTCGCGTAGGATATCCGGGATAGAGGTTTCGCGTCCGTTTTTGACGACGAGCAAAAGGAATGTGAGTGTTTCGGCTTGTACCGAGGTTTGGAACAGTTTGGTAAAGATGCTTGCTTTTTCGCTTGGACGAACAATAGGACTATTGATTATCCATTGCAATTCGGGGGATTCAATCAGAAAGGATTGAAGGAAATGTACATCGCGGGCGACTGATTCTATTTGCTTTTGTTCGCTTGCAAACTCCAGTAGCGCCTTGGCATATCGTACCGCTATTTTGCTATGATTCATGAGTAATCGTTTTTCCCGGCGTTTGGTTAGTTAGCATTAATATCTTTCAACAGGCTGTCGATGTATTTCTTTTGATCCTCTTGATTGCCTAATTCTTTCACTAATATTTTTTCGGCAATCAGGATCGATAATTCGGTTACTTGCTTTTTAATATCACTAATAGCAGCAGCTTTTTCGGTTTCGATGCTTTCTTTAGCAGCTTTCATCATTTTATCGGCTTCGACGGCAGCTTGCGATTTTGCATCCTTAATGATGGTTTCTTTTACTTCGCGTGCTTCCTTCATGAGTTGTTCCCGTTCGCTTTTTGCTTCGAGGAGAATTTTTTCGTTACTGGCTTGAAGCTGTTCCATTTCTACTTTAGCTTGCTTAGCCGATTGAATGGCGTTTTCAATCTCATATTCACGATCCTTCAAGGATTTCATAATGGGTTTCCAGGCAAATTTGCCCAGGATAAAAACCACAATCGAGAAGGAAACTAAGGTCCAAAAAAGTAAACCAAAATCCGGATTTATCATTGTATTTTAATGTTTTAGGTTAAAAAAGAAAAAGTAGTTTCTGCCAATCGCAGAAACTACTTTTGAACGATTCTTACATAACAAGAATCAAGAAACAGGTTACAATAGCGAAGAAGGCAGCACCTTCCACTAATGCAGCAGCTAAAATCATGTTAGCGCGAATGTCGCCTACCGCTTCGGGTTGACGAGCAATAGCTTCCATAGCGCTAGAACCGATTTTACCGATACCTAAACCGGCTCCAATCGCTCCAACACCGGCACCGATACCGGCACCCATTTTGGCTACACCTACTACTTCCAACAAAATGGTCAATAATGATAACATCATGGTTTTAATGTATTAGTGAAATAAAAAAAGTATCGTTTAATGATGTGCTTCCTCTACGGCCATACCAATGTACAAGGCTGAAAGGAAGGTGAATACATACGCTTGGATAAAGGCCACCAAGAGTTCGAGGAAGGACATGAAAACGGTAAACAAGATCGTAACGACCGATACACCGTAACCTGCAGCCGGACTCATGGCACCAAAAATGAAAATGAGACTGAAAAAACCTAGCATGATAATATGCCCGGCTGTAATGTTGGCAAAAAGCCGCACCATCAGCACAAAAGGCTTAATAAATACTCCAATAATCTCGATAGGTATCATCAAGGGCTTTAATGCGTGAGGAACGGGTGGCCAGAAAATGTGCCCCCAGTAGTTCCGATTTCCATTTAAAGAGGTGATTACAAAGGTGATAAGAGCAAAAATCAAGGTAACAGCAATGTTGCCTGTTACGTTGGCTCCTCCCGGGAAAAAAGGAATGAGCCCCATTAGGTTATTCAGGAAAATGACAAAGAAAATCGTTAATAAATAAGGCATGAAGCGCTCGTATTTCTTCTCACCAATCGACGATTTCGCTACATCGTCGCGAATAAACAGAATGAGCGGTTCGAGCATGTTTTGTAGACCAGTGGGAGCTTGACCCGGACGACGTTTGTAAGCATTCGCTACACTAATGAATACCCACAACAGAATGAGCATGCTGATTAAAAGAGCAGTAACGTTTTTAGTAATGGAAATATCCCAAGGCCGAACCCATTCGCCCCCATCATTTTGATAAACAATCTTTCCCTTCAGGTCGCCTTCGTGAGCAATTTCATATCCTTTATAAGCATCGTGACCGTGATGAAATTTAGACGACAGGAATACATCGAACCCTTTTTCTTCGGAGTATAGAATTACCGGTAAGGGGATGGATACGTGCTTCTCGCCAATGGTGGTGATATGCCATTCGTAGGAATCGGCAATGTGATCCATAATAAAGGCTCCGGGTTGAAACCCTTCGTCGGAATGACCACCGGCAGCCATGGATTGACTCCAGGAGAGGAGGATGAGCGACACAATGAGAAAGGTTTGCTTCACTGCTTTTATAGCTGTAGCTATCATCTAAATATTTGTTTATAAAGATTTTTAGTGGTGCAAAAATAAAACTTTAAACTAAAAGAGGAAGGTAAAGAAGAGGAAGCTTTTATTTTTTTTAATATGGGAATACTGCCTGATATTCAAAACATTATTAGTGGGGCCCAAGGGAGTAAGATAAAATAGTTTTATGGCTCTAAAAAGAAAGGGGTAAAGAAGTAGGCAAATGATTGAATGAGGACGATATAAAATACACCTGCAAGCCTTTCTCTCTTTTGCGTTGGCAAGCAGAGGAAAAAGGCTTACAGGAGAGTATAATAAAGCACTTATCTCCTTTTTAACCTGATGGAGATAAGCTATTTAAATGCTTGGATTTTGCTTACTGGATGGAATCTTTGTAAGTAGCTGGCTTGAGCAAATCGTTTAGGTCGTCCGAATTGGCAATCGATATTTTAATCATCCATCCTTGGTCGTAGGGGTTGGTATTCACCAGTTCCGGATTGCTTTCGAGTTCTGGATTCACTTCCAGCACCGTACCACTAACCGGCATAAACATGTCGGATACAGTTTTAACCGCTTCGATGGTTCCAAATACATCGCCTTTTCCTAAATCTTCGCCTTCGGTTTCAATTTCGATGAAGACGATATCGCCTAATTGTTGTTGTGCGTAATCGGTAATTCCTACATAAGCTTCATTTCCCTCTACACGTACCCATTCGTGATCGGAAGTGTAAAGCAAATTCTCAGGTACATTCATGACAAATAGTTTTGAAAGTTAATATGATTGTGCGAGCAAATGTAGGAAATAAACTATTCGGAAAGCTTGCTTTTGCTCATGCTTTATGCCATGTTTTAGGGAAGAAAAATGCTTTGTCCCGATGAGCCGTGTTTCGGGCTAAGGTATTGTAAAAAGTACACTCCCGAAGGTAAGTTGTTAAGTGGTAAGTTTATGGTTTCGAATGTGTTGGAAGGGATTGTTTCTTGCGAGGCAACGATCTTCCCGAGGGAATTGTAAAGATAGACTTGGGAACGACCTTGCTGTGGCTCCCGAAAATGGACTCGTAATTCCTGCTGATTCACCTGCCAGTAAAAACCTTCTTCTTCGGGTTCGATCCATTCACTTTGAGTAAGCAAGCTGGAACAAGCTTCAACATGATTTTCAATATTCTCAACAATGCTGGGTTTTATACTTCCATTTGGACAAATTACAAAGTAACGGGGAATGAAGGTAACCTGATATAAATCCAACAAGGTGTTGTCCCCTTCGAGGGCAAACCGAGGATAACTTCCACCATATTCACTAACGAATTGTTCGGTTTCTTCGGGAGTAAAACCCAGCGATTCGAGAGCCCAAATACTTACTGCTCCTTCGTGCGAGAGCCAGATATTTTCCAGATAGCCAATATCGGATTGGCAGCTACCACAGGTTAAGCCAAAAAAGTCCAAAACAACTGTTTTACCTGCTTCCAATTCGCTGTATAAATGATGTGTAGTTCCATTTACATCGGTCAAGCTAAAGTCGGGGGCCGATTGTGCTTTACTTTGAAAGGTAAAGCTTGTTCCTGCCAGGAGGAAGAGGAAGAAATAACGGGCGATAGTGCGATATGCTTGGTTCATAATGCTTGTTTTAATTCGATGAGCAAAATCAGCTCTTGTTCAACTGCATGGAGGAGATTTCGATTGACCGGGAATTTTTATGCTAACTTTTTACCCGAATTGTTTCCCTGAAAGTCCTCATTTGTATATTTTTGCGCTTCAATTTTAATAAAAAAAAACTATGGCAACTACTGCTGATATTAAGAACGGATTGTGCATCGATTTCAACAACGACTTGTACACCGTTGTTCAGTTTCAACATGTAAAACCGGGAAAAGGAGCTGCATTTGTTCGCACCAAATTAAAGAATATAACTACCGGAAAAGTAATTGAAAACACCTTTAACTCGGGGGTTAAAATTAATCCGGTTCGGGTAGAGCGTCGTCCGTATCAATTCTTATACAAGGACGAAATGGGATATAATATGATGCACATGGAGACTTTTGAGCAGATTACCGTCGAGGAGCATTTAATTGAGAAACCCGAGTTCGTGCGCGATGGAATGGAAGTAGAAATTCTGTTTCATGCTGAAAAAGAGATGCCTTTGGTGGTTGATTTACCTCCTTTTATTGCCATGGAAATAACTTACACAGAACCAGGATTAAAAGGCGATACCGCTTCGTCGAATGCATTGAAACCGGCTACGACCGATACCGGAGCAACCGTAATGGTTCCATTATTTTGCGATACCGGCGAGAAAATCAAGGTCGATACTCGTACCGGCGATTACGTGGAACGAATTAAAGATTAACTAGAAATCGCTGTTTTCGCGTTTTACTAGTTCTTTGGTCGATAACAGACCGCAAGCAGCATAAATATCCTCGCCGCGCGATTTACGAATCGTGGTGAGGATATTTTTTTTGTTCAAAGCCTCTTTCATGTTTAAAACCGACTGATCGTTGCTCGATGGCAAGGGAGTATCGGGAATAGCATGAAATCGAATTAAATTAATGCGACAACGAATACCGTCGAGTACTCGAGCCAGTTCTTTCACATGTGCCGGGGTGTCGTTCAGTCCGCTGAAAACAATGTATTCAAAAGAAACCCTTCGCTGCCGACCGAAATCCCAAGAACGAATTTCACTTAGCACTTCCTTGAGCGGATAAACTTGTTGCACGGGCATGAGTTTTTTTCTTTCCTCGTCGAAAGGTGAATGGAGCGAAACAGCCAAGTGAGCGTCGCTCTTCTCCAGGAATTGTTTCATGGCTGGCACAATTCCAATGGTAGAAACCGTAATGCGCTTTGGACTCCATCCGTATCCCCAATCGGCTGTGAGAATTTCCAAACTTTTCATTACCGCCTCGAGGTTATCGAGGGGTTCACCCATTCCCATGTACACGATATTGCTGATTTCCGGTCCTTCCGGAATGCTGCGCATTTGGTTCAGAATTTCTCCGGCCGATAAGTTTCCCTGAAAACCTTGCTTGCCGGTCATGCAAAACAAACAACCCATTTTACAGCCAACTTGAGTGCTGACGCAGAGCGTTTTCCGATCCTTATCGGGAATCATGGCGGCTTCGATAAACTTATGATTTCCTGCCGGGAAGAGGTATTTTTTAGTTCCGTCGGTCGATTCCTGAACCGTGGTGTAGGGAATCAGTCCGAAGGATGCTTTCGATGCCAGAAGTTCTCGGTTTTTTTTCGAAAGGTTCGACATTTCGTCGATGCTATGAATGTCTTTCTTATACAGCCAATCAGCAATTTGCCCGGCTGTAAACCCCGGCATACCTAATTCTTTTACCCATTCTTTTAATTCGTCGAGGGTTTTTCCGTAGAGGATTTCGGGCATAGTGGTTTGTTTTAAAAATAAATTTCGGCAATAATTTGCTGGTAACTAACTCCTTTGGCTAGAAGTATATCGCGTACTTCGACGACCATTTCGGCGCTGCCACACAGGTAGAAATTCGCATCGAGTTGAAGCGCGGTGTGTTCGCGTAAGTAGTTGGTTAAGCGTCCTTCGTAGAGGTTTTCTCCTTTTTCCTGGGTGCAGCAACGAACATAGCCGGAGGGTAATTTCTGGAGGAATTCATCTTGAAAATAAAACGATTGAAGTTGACGGCCTCCGTGGATTAGCTCAATGGGTGCGGGTAAGCCCGATCGGAGGTAGCTGCGAAAAGGAGCGATTCCGGTTCCGGCCGCAATCCAGTAGGATGCTCGATTTTCGTTAAGCGTAAATGAGCCAAAGGGCTTGGATAGTTGTAGAATATTCCCCGGATTTTGATTCCCCAGAATGGGAGTGAGGGCGCCTTCGGGATTCACATTGAAAAGGATTTCGAGCGATTCGTCCTTATTGCCCGATGCGATGGAGTAGAGCCGAGGCTCTAATTCCAATGAGTGACTAATACCAACTACTTGCCCCGGAAGAAAATCTTCTTCGCGTTTAAACCCCAATACATACACCTCGGGAGCCAGCTCTTGCTTCCATACCAGCGGGGTAGGGAACAATCGCAGGTTTTTAATAGCACGAATTCCAGTTCCCATAACTTAGTTTATGATTTGTTTTTTGACCGTGTCAAGGTCAATAAGCAATTGTTCTCGGAGTTGGTTCAAATTATCGAAGCGTTTTTCGTCGCGTATCTTTTCACGAAAACGAATTTGAATCGATTCGCCATAAGCGGTGCGATTAAAATCAATTAAGTGTGCTTCGATTCGAATCGTTTTTTCAGTCTCCTCGATGGTGGGGCGATAGCCAATGTTCAGCATACCCTGGTAGGTTTGGTGCTCGATTGCTGCTTCAATTGCATACACTCCTGTGGCAGGGATGAGCTTTCGCGGGTCGTCAGGCTCCAGGTTCGCTGTAGGAAACCCAATCTGTTGTCCGATTTGATTGCCTGGCACAATGCGCCCACTTAACGGATAGGCGTAGCCCAGTAACTGGTTGGCCAGGCCAATATTTCCTTCCTGCAGGTGTTTACGCACCAGCGTTGAGGATACTTCCATTCCTTCCCACTGATAGGCATCGTATTTTTCGATCCCGAAAGAATCCTTGCCGGAGCATTGCTTCAAATCGTTGAATGAACCCATCCGATCTTTTCCGAAATGATGATTATAGCCTACCAGGAGATAATCGATTTTCAACTTCTCGATTAAAAAGGATTGAATGAATTCGCAGGCGGTTTGTGATGCAAATTCCCGATTAAAACCGAGAACCAGCAAGTGATCGATCCCAATCGATTCGAGTAAAGCGATTTTTTCGTCCAGGGTATTTAGATAGAAGAGACTTTGATCGTTGGGGTTTAACACCATGCGGGGGTGTGGCCAGAAACTGATGACCAGACTAGGTTTTTTGCGTTCTTCGGAAAGGGCTTTCAATCGATTAAGGAGCATTCGATGGCCGAGATGCAGTCCGTCGAACATGCCCATGGTCGTAACCGGATGTAAACTGCCCAATTCAAGGGTGTCGCTATGAATCTTCAATGGTATAGTTTTTCGGCAAAAATAGAAAAAGAAGTGGGAGGATTGGTTTTTAATTGAGGGGGAGCATTTTCTGCTAATAAAGAGAAGAGTTTGTTTATCGCTACAACACTTTTTACTTACTTTTGGATGCACAGGGGGAACACTTCTTCACATCGACTCAAAAGCATCATGACAAAATTATTGCATTCTTTTCGGGCTTTGGGCCCTGGATTAATTTGGGCAGCTGCTGCCATTGGAGTATCACATTTGGTTCAATCGACCCGAGCAGGCGCCATGTATGGATTTGCGCTGGTCGCTTTTGTAATCCTCGTTAATGTTCTCAAATATCCTTTTTTTGAGTATGGACCTCGCTATGCAGCGGCTACCGGCGAGAGTTTACTGAGTGGCTACAAGCGGATGGGTAACTGGGCTTATTACCTCTTTTTGTTGCTAACGCTGGGAACTATGTTCGCTATTCAATCGGCTGTTACCATTGTTACTGCAGGCTTATTCAGTTACGTTGTTGCTCCTTCGATTTCTATTCCAAGCTGGACCCTTATTTTACTAGGTGTATCGGCTTTAATCGTTTATGTAGGACGTTTTCGATTACTTGATCAATTTGTTAAGGTCATTATCATTTTGCTTTCCATAGCTACGGTAGTTGCAGTGATTGCCTCTGTTTGGCGCTATGAACCAACAATTGCTAAGGATTTGACAAGCTTTCAGTGGGAACTAGGCGATGTTGCTTTCCTCATTGCGCTCGCTGGCTGGATGCCCAGTGCAATCGATATTTCCGTGTGGCATTCCTTCTGGACGCTCGAAAAGAAAAATAAAGACGGTCAACGTGCCACTGTGCGCGAATCGCTTTTCGATTTTAAAGTAGGCTTTATTACCACCATTGTATTATCCCTGAGTTTTTTGGCTTTGGGTGCTTTAGTTCTGCATAGCAGCGGCGTGGAATTGTCGGAAAATGGTACTCAATTCTCTGCCCAGTTCATCCAGCTTTATACCGATACTATTGGCGATTGGGCATTTTATCTCATTGCTTTGGCTGCCTTGGCAACCATGTTTTCTACTACGCTCACTGTGCTCGATGCCTATCCGCGTGTGCTACAGGCTAGCTACGAACTATTTCCCCGTAAGACCGAAAAGGAAACGAAATCCAATTTATCTATTTTATGGATCCTTATTTTGGTTGTTGGCAGCTATACCATTATTCGCTACTTCGCACACAGCATGCGGTGGTTGGTCGATTTAGCCACTACAATTTCCTTTTTAACCGCTCCCATTTTAGGCTATTTGAATTTAAGGGCAGTTACTGCGGCTCATGTGCCTGAAGTCGATCGCCCCAACCGCGGACTAATCATCCTGAGCTGGATCGGTTTAGTCAGTCTGGCTTTGTTCGGGATTATCTTTTTAGTCTGGAGGTTTATTTGGTAAATGCATCCATGCCGATGCAATTAAATTGGTTCCAACGGGTTTATGTGAAGAGCGAGTCGCCCGTGGGTTAAGGGAAAAATCTAACCTGCTATCATCTTCGAACTGATGCCCGTGGCCTGCCGCCACGATAAAAGAATGTTGTGCTTATAAGAGATCAATCCGTTAAAACCATGAACAAAAAATTAAAATTTATACTTACAACTGTCTGGATTTTATTTTCCAGGGGCTACGATGCTTACAGCACTTTTTTACTTACCCCCGACTTGAGTAGAGAAGCGAATCCACTGGTTACGATTGGTGGTGTTTCTTCTTGGTCTACGCTATTATTCATTCTGAGCATTCTAACCATCTACGTTTTATACGCTTTTTATGTGAGTGAGTTTCGCCCCATGAACTTATTCCCTAAAGAGAAAAACTATTCATTTGGCAATTTTATGGCTTATCTCTACTTAGGTGTAAATACGAGTTGGACCAAAGTACTCTACCAATTACCCAAAGACATGCATCGATTGAATCAATACATGGGACACCTAATGACCAGAGGCCTGGTGTATTTTGGAGTTGTTTCCACGATTATGTGGCTACTTATTGATCATTCCGATTTTTATAAGTCCATTCATAGTGCAGGGTTGATTTACTCGATTCTGATAGGGGGTTTAGTCGTTATTTACTACGCTTGGAATAAAATGATGTACAAAGAGTATTTAGCCCAGGAGTAGAGTCCCTCAGCCTGATTGAACTTTCTCACTTTTATAGGCAAGGATTATATAAGCAAATCGTCAGGAAAAATTCCTAAAGCCCCGTAGGGGCGACACCTTTAATTATTGAATTCGGATAGATATTTTTCATTTCTATTATGATTTGAACCAGTAGTCGCATGTAGGCATAACCATGATTGTTTCTTTGTGTCGCTCCTACGGAGCTAGATTGGTTATTTGTCCGGTTTTGCTACAAAGGTTTCGTCCCTACGGGACTATGCTTACACCCTTAAACTTCTCAATGGGTGGCGCTATTTTCTCCTTCCTTAGTTTGATTATTCCGAAGGGCCGTTTTGTCTGATTGGATACATCGGAATGGATCAAAAAAAAGGCTGTCGAGTTTTCCCCCCGACAGCCTTTTGAATCAGATTAGCATGAAGTTATCGAATCACTTCGAATTTACCTTGTTGAACATCGGTTCCTTGGATTACCTGATACAGGTAAGCTCCGGGAGTAAGTTTAGAAACCGGAAGCTGGAATTGATATTCGCCGGCATGTAAGGTTCCGGGATTCAACTCCAGAACCATTTTACCGAGCAGGTTAAATACGCGAATGCTCACATTCGCTTCTGTCGAAGTAATTACTTCCAGGTTAGCAGTGCTTGTAGCTGGGTTTGGCCATAGCTTGCTTACCATGAAAGCGTTTTCGATACTCAGTTCGCCAGCAATTTGAATGTCGTCGGTTTTATACTGACCGTTTCCTTGAGTCCATTGCAAAATGCGGATTGCTTGTTCGTTTCCGTTTTGGCGCAGTGCCAATTGGAAAGCTTCGTTTTCTTGTAAACCATCCACTTGGTTCGTCAAGGCGTCGTCGCCCCAAATAGCAATAGCCGTAAATCCACCTTGGTATAAACTTTTTCCTACCAATTGACCATTCGAGTTGTACACTAAGATCTCACTATTCATGGCAGGGATTTGGTTCCAAGCTTCGGCTGGAATACCGAGGGTTAAATTTGAACCGGTATTGATGAAGCTACTGGTTGGAATTGCCGAGTATTTAGTTGGCGCAGATGTATTGGCCGGATAAATAAGGGTGTCGATGTCGGCCAGATTCACTTGATAACCTTGACCGGGAAGTAAGTCACCAATTGAGTTTAGCGCAAAGCTTGGCCAGTACACAGCTCCACTACCATTCTTCGCGATGAGCAGGTTGCCGTCGAGCGAAGCGAACATAAGTTCTGCATCGCCAGGAGTGTCGCGTAAGTAAGCTACCAAGCTCCATCCTAATCCTAATTCAATGGGTGTTTCTTCCGGAACAATTTGAATACCGGTAATATCGACGGTAGTTGCTGCAATCATATTGGCCTGATAACCGTCACCAATGGCTAATTCAATAATAGTATTGATACCGAAAAATGGCCAGTAAATTTCACCAATTCCGTTTTTAATCAGGTTGATAGAAGTAGCATAGTTTCCAAAGACAGAATCCATATTGGCTTCGGCAGGAATGAGGTAAGTAGAGAATAAGCTCCAACCGAATGGTAAGTTCAAGGTTTGAGTTATTTCGTACACGGTAATGTCTTCGATATCATCGGCACTGCGTGGTAATAATTCAAAGCTTCCGAAGGAATAATGAACTACACCAACCACGTTATAGGTACTGCCTAAAGCTGGAGTATAGGCAAAGAATAGATCGTCGATTTGGCATTCGCCGGTTCCATCGCTGATATACCATTCTCCATAATTATTCGGAAGCACGGTGCAAGAAGCATTTTCTACTTGAACGAGAACTGCTTCGTATGCTTCGTCGGAATTAACTGTTCCGGTGGTTACTAAAGTAGGAGCCGGAAGGGTATTGCCGGAGTTGATAAGGGTAAAGGTAGTTACATTCAATAGCTCGGTTACACCGTAGTATTCCTCGATAAGACCTGTTAAGAACAAGGAGTCGCCAACTTGAGCAGTATGACCGGGAGAGTAAACATAGAGTCCGCTCCAAGCGCCAACACCGTCTTGTATGAAATAAGAGTTACTATTAGCAGCAGTTACCAGACCCGTGGTCGAAACTATTTGCCCTGCGTAAGGTGAATCGCCACTCGTGTTGGTCGTAAACTGAATGTCGTAGATAGAAACATTTGGAACAGGTTGTTCATCGTTGTACCAGTATAGCAGGTCTTGCGTTCCAATCGAAACGGTGTATTGACGATCGTTTCCGCCGGGGAATTCAGCATTACCCCAGTCGCCATTGATGCGGAATTTGAAGAAGATATCACCGGGAACAATGTTCTCAATCGTAACGGTATAAATGAGGTCACCATCGGTGTCGGTCATCATGGTTCCGGCAAATCCATCGAAAGTTCCGGCGATGTCGACAAATTCAGTTGCAGGATCGAAATTGCCTAACGTAACTTGATAACTCATGTTTACATTGAACACAACAGTTCCGGTAGTTTGAATGGTGTGAGGGTGGAAGCCTAAGTAATCGAAGGCATCGATATCCATTACGATCCATTCGGAGTTGGTAGCATCGGTACCGGCAGAAATGGCCCAGTCGGTATTTCCGGCAGTGATACTTGCCTTACGAATTAGGGTTTTATTGGCGGTAGCAGCGCTAATTCCAGCTACATCCCAACCTGTTCCCGGATCAACATCGGGAGTTCCGATAATGT
This sequence comes from uncultured Bacteroidota bacterium, assembly GCA_937954085.1. Taxonomy (GTDB): domain Bacteria; phylum Bacteroidota; class Bacteroidia; order Bacteroidales; family M50B96; genus M50B96. The sequence goes on along the minus strand of CALGAK010000125.1, from coordinate 14,159 downwards.
CGAGCCATAAGGTATCGGTTCCAGAAATCTTAATCAAACCGCGAGCATCGTCGCCGTTGTGGTGAACTACGCTTGGGAAAGCAAGCACCTCGTCGGCATTCAGCGCATCGAACAAGGTTGGATTAACCTGGTTGGTAATGATGGTCCACACATCGCCGGGAGCAATGGCTGCTCCAGCAGGGAAAGTGTGATAGTATTGCCATCCGCCGCCATTACTCGATTGAGCAATCTGGTAGCTATCGAGCAAAATGGTATCGTTGGTTGGATTGTAGATTTCCAAGGCTTTGTTATTACTACTTCCTTCGATGTATTCCGAGAAGAATAAATCGCTCGCAGCAACGGGCAATTCATCGTTGTACCAATAGGACAGTTCTTGTGTGCCCATTTCGACAACAGCATTTCGATCGGCTCCTCCATTCGGGAATTCGGCATTGTTCCAATCCCCATTGATACGGAACTTAAAGAAGATGGAGTCGGCTGGAATGTTTTCGATGGTAACGGAATAAGTCAAATCGCCATCTACATCGCTTAAAGTGGTTCCTCCCCAGTTGTTGAAGCTTCCTGCTACATCGACAAAATCGATGGCTGGATCGAAGTTGCCCAGGCTAACCTGATAGCTCATGTTTACGTGGAAGACAACGGTTCCGGTAGCTCCGATAATATGTGGATGCGAACCGAGGTAATCGAACACATCGATATCGAGTACGATCCATTCGGAGTTATTTTCGTCGGTTCCGGCCGAAGCAGCCCAATCGGTATTTCCAATGGTAACAGATGCTTTCCGAACCAAGGTTTTATTGGCGGTAGCAGCGCTAATTCCAGCTACATCCCAACCTGTTCCCGGATCAACATCGGGAGTTCCGATAATGTCGAGCCATAAGGTATCGGTTCCAGAAATCTTAATCAAACCGCGAGCATCGTCGCCGTTGTGGTGAACTACGCTTGGGAAAGCAAGCACCTCGTCGGCATTCAGCGCATCGAACAAGGTTGGATTAACCTGGTTGGTAATGATGGTCCACACATCGCCGGGAGCAATGGCTGCTCCAGCAGGGAAAGTGTGATAGTATTGCCATCCGCCGCCATTACTCGATTGAGCAATCTGGTAGCTATCGAGCAAAATGGTATCGTTGGTTGGATTGTAGATTTCCAAGGCTTTGTTATTACTACTTCCTTCGATGTATTCCGAGAAGAATAAATCGGGCTGTGCTGGAGGAAGTTCGTCGTTGTACCAATGGAGAATCACATCGGCACCACCACCAATTACGGTGTACATACGGTTGCCCATTCCGGGGAATTCGGCAGTGTTCCAATCGCCATTGAGACGGAATTTGTATTCAATCATATTACCGGCAGTAAAGCCATCGATCGATTTGGTGTAGATTCCATCGCCGTCGAGGTCTTCGAAAGCGCCGGAGGTGCTATAATTGTTGAAACTGCCGGCAACATCGACAAAATGAAGGGCAGGGTCGAAGTTCCCCAAGGCAATTTGCTGGTTCATGTTCACATTGAAAACGATGGTTTCATTTCCTTGGGTTGGAATTTCGTAGCTGGTATCTCCACTTACTGTTCCATCGGTATTAACGGTGAATACGAGGTTAGGACCTTGTAATAACCAAAGTTCGCCAAGTGTGCTATCGTCCTCGATTGCTCCCCATTCCCAGGTTCCTCCTTGGATTTCGAGGATGCAAGTCCAGGTATGGTCGCCGGCAACTAAATCGCCGTTGGTTCCATCGTCGTACATTTGATGCAATACCCATCCGTCGTACGAACCTTTCATCTTGATATTCAAATAGCTTTCGGTAGCATCTACAATGGTAAAGGTAACCGACTGTGGACCAGCGTTATCGTTGTACCAGTAGCTTACTTCGGTCATGCCGCTTTCTACTACGAACTGGCGATTTGGACCACCGGGAAATTCAGCATTTCCCCAGTCGCTATTGATACGGAATTTGAAGATAGCAGTGTCGCCTGCGTTAAAACCGGCTATTTCGGCGGTATAGATTCCATCGCCATCACTATCGGTCATTGCTGTTCCGGCCCAAGCGTTGAAACTTCCTGCCACATCGACGGTTTCAGTCAATGGATCGAAATTTCCGGCAGTAATCTGATAGTTCATGTTCACGTTAAAAACGATGGGGAATGAATTATCGATAACATGCGGATGCGAACCGAGGTAGGTGAATACATCTACATCGACTACGATCCATTCTGAGTCGTTGGCATCGGTTCCGGCAGAAAGAGTCCAGTCGGTATTTCCTGCGGTGATACTTGCCTTACGAACCAGGGTTTTGTTAGCGGTAGCACTTGCTACGCCTGCAACAGCCCATCCACTACCCGGATCGAAATCGGGTGTTCCGATAATATCGAGCCAAAGGGTGTCGGTACCGGAAATTTTAATTAAGCCACGAGCATCGTCGCCATTGTGGTGCACCACGCTGGGGAAAGCCAAGACTTCGTCGGCGTTAAGTGCATCGAACAATGCAGGGTTTGTCGAGCTGTTTAAAATGGTCCATACATCGCCGGGAGCAATCGCTGCTCCTGCAGGAAAGGTGTGGTAATACTGCCAACCTCCACCGTTGCTCGACTGAGCAATTTGATAATCAGCTAATAGAATCGTATTAGCGGTTGGATTGTAAATCTCGATGGCCTTGTTGTTGCTATTTCCTTCGATGTATTCCGAGAAGAATAAATCGCCGGTTTGAGCCTTTACCATGCCGATACTTCCGGCGATAAAGACAAAGACCAACATGAATCGGGTAACTAAGTTCTTCATACAATAGAATTTTGGTTAAATAAATTGATATTTCTTCCTTCTTTGAATTCGTAAAAAAACGGTTCAAGTTAATAAAAATCAATCGTTATAGATTAACTTTTTCTTACTTTTCCTAAGCTCAATGAGCTGATAAGTATCAGCCTTTTTTGTGCAGGAAAATCTCATTTTAGGAAACTATTCTCGGGCAAGAAAGTGTTTATTCGAAGCACTTTGTTTTAGGAGATAATGGAAGGTTTTCCATTGCCGACCAATAGAAACGAATGAATGTTATGAAAAAGGGAAAAGATTTAAAGCCGCATATAGGCCTTTACGGCCGACGGAATTATGGCAAAAGCAGCCTCATCAATGTAATAGCGGGACAAGAAATAGCCATTGTTTCGCCAGAGGCCGGAACCACCACCGATCCGGTTAAGAAATCGCTTGAACTACAGGATTTTGGTCCGGTAGTATTCATCGATACCGCCGGAATGGACGACGAAGGAATGCTCGGTGAGAAGCGGGTTGCAAAAACCCGTCAATCGCTTCATCAGATTGATTTAGCCATTTTGTTGATAGCCGAAAATCGCTGGGATCGCGAGGAAGAGGAATGGATCGAGGAATTTAAACGATTCGAGATTCCCTTTCTGATTGTTTATAACAAATCGGATTTGCTCCCTCCTCGTGCAGGTTTCCTGGAAAAAATTTCGAAGAACCTGGGAGTAGCATGCATCGAATTTTCGGCCATGAAACCCCAGGCCTTGAATCATTTGGTGGAAGCCATCCGAAAAGCTATTCCCGAACGTTCGTACAAGCAACCGGGCATCATTGGCGATTTAATGCAAGCCGACGATTGGATTTTGCTCATAACACCCATCGATACGGAGGCTCCCGAAGGACGCATGATTTTACCTCAGGTTCAGTTGATTCGCGATGTGCTCGACCACGATGGAGTAGCTATTGTGTTGAAGGAATCGCAAGTTGCGGCCTATTTAAAGAATCAAATTCGCAAGCCGGCCTTAGCAATAACCGATAGTCAGATTTTTAAGCAGGCCAATGAGTTGGTCCCTGCGGATATTCCATTAACCAGCTTCAGTATCGTGCTTGCACGTTTAAAGGGCTATTTTGAAGCTTATGTGGAAGGAACCCGCCATTTGAGTCGGTTGAAAGAAGGCGATCGGATTCTCATTTTGGAATCTTGTACCCATCATGTAACCTGCGACGATATTGGCCGATACAAAATTCCAGGTTGGTTGCGCGCGCACAGTGGACTGGAATTAAGCTTCGATGTGGTTTCGGGCTTGGATGCTTTTCCAAAGCCGCTTGCCGAATATGCTATGGTTATCCAATGTGGGGGTTGTGTGCTCACTCAAAAGCAAGTTCGAAATCGCATCCGCGAGGCGATAGCAGCAGGTATTCCGGTTTCTAATTATGGCATGACCATCGCTTTTCTGCATGGTGTTTTCGAACGAGCGGTTAGTTTTTTAAAGCCGCTGAGCTAGATACACTGGTTATTCACCGATCATTTAAAATGCAGTTGCGTCACTTACATTTTCCTCAGCTACTTCCAAAACTGAATCGATTGCTTCATGGCTATTTTGAAACTTGAATTCTGAAGAGGAGCGGAAGTCTTGAATCAACCGAATCATTTCTTGTGTTTAGCCACCAAAAAAAAAGGTTGAGCTTTCCACTTAATGTGTGGTTTAGCTCAACCCCATTTTTAAATTCTGAAGCCTAGCGTAAGTCCCGTTTCATCGGGATTGAATATTGAATCCTAAAACCTGGCTCAAGTCTCGATTTATTTCACCACGCCAAGTTTACGTCCAACTTTGGTGAATTTTTCGATGGCAAACTGAATGTGTTCTTCGGTATGTGCTGCGCTGATTTGTACGCGTATACGGCTTTTACCCATTGGGACAACCGGATAGTAGAATCCAATGACGTAAATTCCTTCTTGCAGTAATTCGTTAGCAAAGTCTTGCGATAATTTGGCATCATTGGGCATATGGCCGAGCATTACCGGGCAAATAGCATGATCGCCAACACCGAGGTTAAAGCCGGCAGCCAGCATTCCTTCGCGGAAAAGGCGTGTGTTGTGTTCTACGCGGTCTCGCAGTTCGGTACTCTCCTGCAGGAGTTCAATAGCTGCGAGGGTTCCACCGGCAATTGCCGGAACAAGTGAATTAGAAAACAGGTAGGGACGGGCACGCTGACGCAAAAGATCGATTATTTCGCGGTGTCCGGAAACGCAACCTCCCGACGCTCCTCCTAATGCTTTTCCAAAAGTGGTGGTGATGATATCGACACGACCCATTGCATTGCGATATTCGTGGCTTCCGCGTCCGGTTTTTCCTACAAATCCGGTGGCGTGTGAATCGTCGATCATTACCATCGCATCGTATTGATCGGCGAGGTCACAAATTTTATCTACTTGAGCAATGATTCCGTCCATGGAGAAAACACCATCGCTCACGATGAGCTTGAAGCGATAATCTTTCGCTTCCTTGAGTTTTGCTTCCAGGTCGGCCATATCGTTGTTTTTGTAGCGGAAACGACCGGCCTTGCAAAGGCGTACTCCATCGATGATGGATGCATGGTTGAGTTCGTCGGAGATGATCGCTGAATCGGGACCCAGTAGCGGTTCAAAAACGCCTCCGTTCGCATCGAAGGCCGACGAGAACAAAATAGTGTCTTCGGTACCAAGAAATTCCGACATTTTAGCTTCCAGCATTTTATGCACTTCCTGCGTTCCGCAGATGAACCGAACCGACGACATGCCATAACCGTAGCGGTCGATGTTTGCTTTCCCGGCTTCCATGATACGCGGATGAGAGGATAGACCCAGATAATTATTGGCGCAGAAATTTAATACTTCGAGTCCTTGATTGGTTTCTATTTCGACTCCCTGGGGGGAAGTAATGATTCGCTCTTCTTTATATAAACCATCGTCTTGAATCTTTTGTAGTTCCTCTTGGAGGAAAGCTTGAAATTTTCCGTACATAAACGTGTGTATTAAGGTTATTTGCAACAAATGTAGAAAAGAAAAAGAGGAAATGACGACCGGATGTTCCGAAGCATTTTTTCGATTAAAATAAGTGGAGCGGATTTGTGTATTTGGCTGCTAATTAGTCTTTAGAGAAGTGCTTAAAGTAATAGCGCATGAGTACTTTTTTGAGTTCTCGGCGTATGATTACATCCGTGATTAGTTCCGATTGGGAAGCATCGGGATGCAGGTCGCCGCGTTTTAGGATTTCTTTTTCGCCGATATCAATTCGATAAAGCAGATTGAGGAGTTTGGGGAAATTGTGATCGAGAATATAGCGAATGGCCCGTTCCATTTGTTGGAATAATTCGGGATAGGCATTTTGAGTATCGCCGCTGAATTGGATTTCCAGATCAAATTCGGCAAAGTCTTTTATGATTTGTTGGGCGGTTTCACGAACGAATTGTTCTTCGAGGAGGAATTTTTCCAGTTCTTGCTCCCGATTCAGGTTTTCGAGCTTAAAATTGCTTTTATCCGGAAGCTGATTCATGAGTTGGAATGCTGTGTGGTGTCGGATTCTTCGGTAGGCACTATTCGAAACGAGCTGATGATAGCCTCGAGCTGGCGAAGGTAATTGCGTTTGTCCGATTGAGGAGCGAAAACGTATCCTTCGATGGTGATTACCCGGTTTCGATGGGTATCTACCGTAGAGTAGCTCACAAAGGGTCCTCCCATGAAATCGGGTCCTTCGAGGGCCCATAGTCCGCGCAATTCAGTGAAGTATTGATCGTCCTTTAGGAACTCGCGATAGCTTACCGGCAGGTTTTTTTCGGTTGTCATGTAGGTGTTTTCGATGGGCCCAGGAACGTATTTTCGCAGGAATTCATTGCGTGTTCGAATGAGTGCTTCTTTTTCGAAAGTGGCGGTGTCGGTATAAGGATAATGATAAATGAGGATGCCTTGCGAAGTTTTCGGTGTTTCGTGACTTAGCCAGGCAAAATTCTCTTCGTTGGTGTCGTAGGTGTAACCGCGAGGAAGCACCAGGCTTAGCGCATGTTTCTCTCGTAGTTTTTGACCTAAATCAATTGCCTCGTAATTCCGATAATTTCTTATTATCCGTTCGTTTTCCTGACGATTGAGTCGGTCGATTACTTGCGATGCATTCGCTTCCAGTAGATCAACGAATGCTTCGTGGTTTTGCGCTTTTATTTCGATGAGGATTTGCGATTTCGCATAGCGATTGGTTTTGATAGTAATGGTGTTTTTTCGTTCGTCGTCGTTGATGGTGCATCGAATGATGTTTCGATGGGTTTTAAAGATGTTTGAAAAGGCCTTGGATGGAATTTGCACGAGGTTAAAGAGCGGTTCGCTTTGAGGAAGACCGTAGATATCTTCGCCCAGATAGGCTTTCATGGTTTTTCCGGGAGCTTGATCCCAGGTTTCGTCTTCCATAATGACGAGAACTTCGTAGGCTTTCCCGCTGATGTTTGGCATGAGTCCTTCGTTGTTGTTTTCGCAGGCGCTTAAAAGTCCGATGGTAATTAAGCTGAATACAAGGATATTTTTCATGGTATGGAGTTTTATCAAGCTCGGATGAAGGTGAGTTTTAAAAATTTTAGGCAATCATTCATTTAGAATCCATTGCGATTTGTGCGAAACGGCTGTTTAAAGGCACAACAAATTAACGGAAACGGATCGGTTTTCGTTCCCAACTTCCAAAAAAATGAAGGAGAAAAAAGTTGGATATGGTTTTAGGCTGCTCGGTTGTAAACTAAGGGTTCTATCGGTGGGTTAAAAGATTTTTGTATACGAAGAGGCGGTATTTTTAAGCATTGAAAACAAGTTCTTTGGCTTCCTTTCGTAATTGCTTTGGTCGTAATCCTCAAAACTCGTGAACCATCCATCCTACCTGTTCACTTCTCTTTAACCTACCTGTAAAAGGTCATTGAGCTTGAAAAATAAGGGGGATATCTATTGGGGAATCGTAGGAGTCGTTTGTTGTTTTAGCCGTTGAATGTTGGGGCATGATTCAGTTCGGAAAATGATGGATGGCGACTTGTTTCTCGTGGATATTCAAAAAAAGAGGTTGCCTTTCGGGGCAACCTCTCCTTTATTGAATGTTTTTGGATGGTCGATTAAGCTTCTTGGTTATCCGCTTCGAGCATTTTCGTAAAATCTTCCTGGCTTATTTCGATGGTTTCGAGAGGCACAACTGTTTTTAGCGCAGCATGTATCTTCTCGTCCTTTTTACTTTGTGTAATTCGCTTTCGTTGTTCTTCGTTGCTAAGAACCTGCTGGGCAAACTTGACCAGTTCTTCTTCGGGTAGCGAGGCGAATCCATACTGACGGAATTGCGCCAAGGTGATGCTTTTCGCCATGTCGAGCATGTCCTCTTCGGTAACTTCAACGTGCTGTTCGTGTTCGATCTTGTCTTTGATGAGCTGCCATCTCAGGTCTTTTTCGTAGAGATGCCAATCGCGCTCAACATCTTCTGCTTTGATGTTATCGTCGGTTTTTTCTAACCAACGCTTCAGGAATTCAACGGGCAGGTCGAAAGCAAGGTCTTGGGTAATTTTATCTTTCAGGTCGAAGGTGAACTTGTATTCTGTATCGTACTCGAAGTCGCGCAGAACCTCGGCTTTAATTCGTTCTTTGAATTCTTCTTCGGTAGTAACTTCGTTTTCTCCGTAGATTTTATCGAATAATTCCTGGTTAATAGCCGCCTTTTTGTAGCCGGTAATTTCTACCAAGGTTAGTTTGAAGTCGTCGCTTAATCCTTCGAGCTCCCCTTCTTTTACTCCAAGCATCGACGCCAGGTCGGTTTTATTCGTAAAGGACTTGCTCAAGGATAAGGTTACCTGTTCGCCTTCTTTTTTTCCGAGTAATGCTTGTTGAACCGCTTCGTCGGCTACCTTGCTGAACAAGAAGGTTTTGCCGGGAGCTACTAATGGTGCTTTATCGCTTCCTTCGGCAATAATCTCTTCCATATCGGCTTTGATGAGCGAGTCGGTATCCACTTCGTCTTGCGTTTCGACTTGGCCGTAGTTGGCGAGGTAGTTATCGAGGCGAGCTTGAAGCGTTTCTTCGCTAGGGGTAATTTTATAGTAGGGATACTTAGCGCTTTCGGGGAAGTTAAACTCAATGTCGGGAGCGAATCCAATATCGAAGTGGAATTCGAATTCTTCCTGCGTTTCCCAATCGATAGGGTTTTGCGTTTCGCTGGCAAGCGGCTCGCCCAGAATATTTAATTTCTCGGCATAAATGTGTTCGAACAAGGAGTTGCTGATGATTTTGTTGATTTCATCGACCAAGGTGCTGGTTTTATACATTTTTTGAATGAGCCCCATCGGAACCATTCCTTTTCTAAAACCTTTCATATCCACTTTTTTGCGGATATCCTTTAAGGCATTATCGACTTTTTCTTCGTAGTCGGCTTTGCCTAACTTGATGCTAATCCGACCGTTAAGGCCTTCGAGTTTCTCTGAACGAATTTCCATGCTTCTTGAAATTAAATGATTAAAAAAACCGCCAAATCTCCGCATTTAATTTGGAGTGGTTTAGCGGTTTGTTTGTGCGGATAAAGGGACTCGAACCCCCACGCCTTTCGGCACTAGATCCTAAGTCTAGCGCGGCTACCAATTACGCCATATCCGCAAAATCGCTGCAAATATATTCAATTTTCTTGTACCTTCGCAAGCAATTACTCACAATTTAAAGCCAATATTATGTTTTCAGGAATCGTGGAAGAAGCTGCGAAAGTGGTTAAACTTGAGAAGGATAAAGAAAACTTACACATTACCATGGAGTGCAGTTTTGTGAACGAATTAAAGATTGATCAAAGCATTGCTCACAATGGAGTTTGCCTCACCGTAGTCGATATTAACAATCAACAATACACGGTAACTGCTATTAAAGAAACGCTCGAAAAAACAAACCTGGGCGATCTGGAAATCGGTTCGAAAGTGAACCTGGAGCGTAGCACTAAACTCGATGGACGTCTGGATGGACACATGGTTCAGGGTCATGTGGATCAAACAGCGGTTTGCACAAAGGTAGAAGAAGCCGATGGTAGCTGGTATTTCACTTTTGAATACGACCCCAGTAAGGACGATTATTTTACAGTGGAGAAAGGTTCGGTTTCGGTTAATGGAGTAAGCTTAACGGTGGTTAACTCGAAGGATCATTCTTTCCAAGTGGCCATTATCCCATTTACCTACGAAATGACCAACTTTCACCAAATTAAACCAGGAACGGTTGTCAATATTGAATTCGATATTCTTGGAAAATACATTGCGAAAATTGTGAAGCAACAATTAGGTAAAGCTTAATCGGATTTTCATAAGCCTATGTCGATTCTAGTTCAGCACATTAGTAAATATTACGGGACGCAAAAAGCGCTCGACGATGTTTCATTCGAAATCAAGCCGGGTGAAATTGTGGGCTTTTTGGGTCCGAATGGAGCCGGCAAATCGACCATGATGAAAATTATTACCGGTTACCTGCCTCCTTCCGAAGGACAAGTGCTCGTAAACGGGCTCGATGTAACGGAGCATGAACAGGCGGTTAAAGTTCAGCTCGGCTATTTACCTGAAAGCAATCCCTTGTATCAGGATATGTACATCGAAGAATACCTGCTCTTCGTTTCGAAACTCTATCCGGCTGCCGGCCCTCGAAAGGAACGAGTGGCGAAGGTTATTGAGCAGGTTGGTTTAGTTCCGGAAATTCATAAAAAAATAGCTCAACTCTCCAAGGGTTATAAACAGCGGGTAGGATTGGCGCAAGCCATTATTCACGATCCACAGGTACTCATTCTCGATGAACCGACCTCCGGTTTCGACCCAAACCAGATTATCGATATCCGGAACTTAATCCTGTCGCTAGGAAAAGATAAAACCATCCTGTTGTCGTCGCATATTATGCAAGAAGTGGAGGCCATTTGCGACCGCGTACTGATTATTAAACAAGGTAAATTAGTAGCCGATAACACAGCGGATGCCTTGCGCTCGGAGTCGGATAAAGGGACAGAGGTTATTCAAATCGAATTTAATGCTGCCGTTGCCGGAAATTTACTCCGCACTATTTCGGGGGTAAAAAATATTCAAAAGCTTTCCGATGAGCAATGGCTGGTTGAAGCAAGTAGCGATAAAGATATTCGTCCGCTACTTTTCGATTTTGCGGTGAAGCATCAATTACAAGTGCTATCGATGCAGAAAATGAAACAAACGCTCGAACATGCTTTCCAAGAACTTACTCGTTAACTGATTATGAATCCATTCTTTTCTAATTTTCGTTTCGTCGCCATTGTGAGCATGCTCCTTTTGATGGCTTGTGGAGAATCGCTCGAAGAAAGAATCGTTTCGACCTACCCGAATGGACTCCCTACCCAAGTGATTTATCATGCAAAAGGGAATCCGGACCAAGTAGTGAAGGAAGTTCGCTTTTACGATAATGGCGAAAAGCAAGAAGAAGGACGATTCCAGGAAGGCCAGCGGCATGGTAAATGGGTGTACTGGTATCCGAATGGACAGAAATGGAGCGAGGGTTATTTTTTCGACGGGGAGCGCGACGGGGAAGCTCGTGTTTGGTACGATAACGGGAATTTGCACTATACCGGCCAGTACGACAAAGGAGTAACTGCCGGTGAATGGCTATTCTATACGCCTGAAGGGGATAAGCTGAAGCGAGTCGTTTATGAAAATGGGAAGAAGCTTAGCGAAGAATCTTTTGAGCCAAAAAAGAAGGGTTTTCCCGCCAGATAAATTCATCCTTCTTTTTATCGATTTGCCCGAATAAGCGATAGGCATCGTGTTGCAAGGCAACCCATGAGCCAGTTGCCGCTAGTTGTTCTAAAAGGGTTTCCTTTTCTTTTAAGGCTTGTTCCCGGTCGAAATCGTAAATCATACCAAGGTTCACATCGCAATGTGCAGCAGAGGGTAATAGGTCGCCGGCAAAACACAAGCGATCTTTCGCCCCTTCAAAATAATACATTACCATGCCTGGCGAATGTCCGATGAAGCTCTCCCATCGAATGCCCTCGGCTGAAAAACCTTCCTCCAGAAAAAACAATCGATTCATCGAACGCAATGCTTCAAAATCGTTGGGAAAATAGGAATCCCGATCGGCTTGCTCGGGCGAAAGGGCATATTCGTATTGCTCGCGGCTGCACCAATAGCGGGCCATTGGAAAGCTCGGAAGGATTTCTCCATTTGTTCCGATAAAGGTATTACCACCAGCATGATCCAAATGCAAGTGGGTGAGGAGCACATCGGTGATTGAATCGGAAAATGTTTTGTTCGAAGGGTAATGAATCGAATCGATGTGCCGCTTTAAGGTATATGCTCGTTGTATATTTTCCGGGAGTTTGGTGCCAAAACCGGTATCGACCAGGAAGGTTCTGCCACCTATCCTAGCCAATAAACTGCGCACCGACCAGGTCATTTTGCCGGAGGCTTCGATCGGATAATCGGGCTTTCGATTGCTTTCCCCATGAAACATCTCTTCTGGCAGGGTTTGAAAGGTTTCGTTCTCGATGAATTGAAAGTGGAGCATGATGGAAATAAAATTTAAAGATGGGAAAAGTTTAAGCAGCGATAAAACCAATCTGCAAACATATGCAATCGCTTGTATTTTGGATTTGTGGCTTCTTGTTTAGCCGATTATCTTTGAAGAGGTTTCTGTAGGATTGCACTGCATGAAGTGGCCCGCCTTAAAGCAGCTGGTAACGCACTTGCCCGCAAAAACCAACGTTCATTAATCCTTAAAACATATCTATGCGGTATCATTTAATTGCCATGGGTGGAGCGGTGATGCATAACCTTGCCTTGGCTCTGCACGATTTGGGTGAAACGGTAAGTGGTTCGGACGACGAGATCTTTGATCCGGCGAAATCGCGCTTGCAGCAAGCGGGTATTTTGCCGGAATCCTTCGGTTGGTTTCCCGATAAAATTACCTCCGACCTCGATCTAATCATTTTGGGCATGCATGCCAAAGCCGATAACCCGGAACTTAAACGAGCGCTGGAACTTGGATTGAAAGTCGTGTCCTTTCCAGAATTTTTGTTCGAGAAAACCCAAGAGAAAACCCGCGTAGTAATTGGAGGCTCGCATGGAAAAACCACCATTACCTCCATGATCATGCATGTGTTGCGGTTTGCCGGAGTCGATTTCGATTACATGGTGGGAGCTCAGGTAGAAGGCTTCGACCGAATGGTCCGTTTTTCAAACGAAGCAAGCGTGGCCATTTTTGAAGGCGATGAGTATTTGAGTTCAGCCCTCGATCCCCGGCCCAAATTTCATTGGTATCGTCCGCATGTTGCCGTTCTCAGTGGAGTAGCCTGGGACCATATCAATGTTTTCCCTCGCTTTGAACAGTATGTCGATCAGTTTCGCATTTTCTCCGATCTAATCGAACCCAACGGTCGCTTAATCTATTTCGAGGGCGACGAACATTTGCGAGCCATCGGGAAAGGATTGCGTGATGACCTTACAGGCATTCCGTATCAGGCGCATCCTTCCAGCACAAGCAATGGAGTAAGCTACTTACTACAGGGTGAGCAGGCGTACCCCTTACAGGTTTTTGGAGAACATAATTTGCAAAATATACAGGCTGCCCACCATGTAATCCGTTCGCTCGATATCCCCGATGCAGTATTTTACGAAGCCATGACTCATTTTAAAGGAGCGGCTAAACGGATGCAGTTGCTCGGTTCGAACGAGCATTCGGCTGTTTACCTCGATTTTGCCCATTCTCCTTCTAAACTCAAAGCAACGGTTAAAGCACTTAGGGAGCAATTCCCTGAAAGAAAGCTTATTGCCTGCATGGAGTTGCATACTTATAGTTCTTTGAATCGGGAATTTTTATCGGAATACAAAGGGAGCATGGAACCCGCTCAGGAAGCATTGGTCTTTTTTGATCGATCGGTATTGGCGCTGAAGCGTTTACCCGATATTTCCAAAGAAGAAGTAAAGGAAGCTTTTGCTTCGGAGGTAAGCGTGATGAACGATGCAGCCGAAATTCGGGCCTTTCTGGAATCTTTGCAATTAGATAACACCAATCTCCTCCTGATGAGTTCCGGTAATTTTTCGGGAATTCGTTTCGATGAGTTAGCTCAACACCTTTTGAATCGATAAAATGACGGAAAAGCAGCCTTCTTCTCCCATTTCCAAAGCAAGTGCTTTATCGCGTTTGCAAACACTCTGTTCCCGACAAGAGAAGTGTAGCTACGATGTAATGGAAAAGATGCGCAGTTGGGGTTTGCCGGAAGCTGATCAAGAGCTTGTTTTAAAGCAACTTATCGACGAAGGTTTTCTCAACGATACGCGCTACATCCGCGCCTACATCCGCGACAAACACCGCTATTCCAAATGGGGTCGAAACAAGATAAGCTTCATGCTTCGGCGGAAAAGGCTCGATGATTCCCTTGTTCGA
>CALGAK010000124.1 GCA_937954085.1 uncultured Bacteroidota bacterium | reverse complement strand
CTTTTTATCTCGCTAGAATATTACTTTTGTGGAAACGATACCCGATATACTGATAGCCAATGAGCAAAGTAAAACTTAATATTCTGGGATTATCCAACAGTAATAGTCAGTCTGGCGCGTATGCGCTTATTTTGTCCGAGGAGGGAGCCGATGTGCGATTGCCTATTATCATTGGTTCTTTCGAGGCTCAAAGCATCGCGTTACGATTGGAAAATTTGGAACCACCCCGTCCGCTTACTCACGATTTATTCTTGAATTTTTCAAAAGCATTTTCCATCGAACTAATCGAGGTATTTATACACCGTTTGGAAGAAGGGGTTTTTTATTCGCGCCTTCTATGCAAACAAGCCGATAAAGAATTAGAAGTCGATGCTCGTACATCCGACGCAGTTGCCTTAGCCATCCGCTTTGAGGCTCCCATTTATACAACTCGCGAAATCCTCGATCGGGCAGGAATCATCCTCGATTCCTCCGAAGAGGAAAATGAACCCAAGTCGATCAGGGACGAAAACGATTGGTCGGGCAAAACTTTAGAAGAGTTGAATCAGCTTTTGCTCGATGCGGTGGAGCGAGAAGCATACGAGTTGGCCTCCAAGATTCGCGACGAGATTAATAAGCGCAAAGCCTCATAACAATTACTCATTCACACCCGTCAGTATGAAATTTCCCATCAGGCCATTCCGGATTCTACTCCTTTTTTCAATTCTCTGTTTAATCTCCGGAATCGGGTGGTCCCAAATTCCAACTGATTCCCTTCAGATCCTTACTACAGCTGATTCCATTGCGAATGAGTCCGCAGCTCCATCGACCCTTACTCCCATAGTAGCAACAAGCGATACTGGTTTTAGCTTCCTGAATCTGTTGCGTGGTTTGTTGGGAATGCTGGTGCTGATTTTTGTCTCCTATCTTTTTAGTTCGAACCGGAAGGCTATTTCCTGGAAGCTCGTACTAATAGGATTGAGTGCACAACTTTTACTGGCCTTCGCTATCCTCGAAATACCGATAATTCAATTGGGATTCGAATTCGTCGGGAAAGCATTTGTTAAAGTGTTGGAGTTTACCAAAGCAGGTACTTCTTTCTTGTTTGCCTCTTTTGTTAGTGGCGAAATCGAATCGCCACTGCTCACTTTTGCCATCAATATTTTGCCGGTAATTGTCTTTTTCTCAGCCCTTACCAGCTTGCTATTTTACCTGGGCATTATCCAGAAGATCGTGTTTGTCCTTGCATGGATTATGAGTAAAACCATGCGATTATCGGGAGCCGAAAGTTTATCGGTAGCAGGAAATATTTTTCTGGGTCAAACGGAATCTCCCCTCATGATCAAAGCTTATCTCGAAAACATGAATCGAAGTGAAATTTTGCTCGTCATGTCGGGAGGAATGGCAACCATTGCCGGTTCGGTATTAGGCGCTTATATCGGTATTTTGGGCGGAGGCGATCCGGTTCAGGAACTTTTGTACGCCAAGCATTTACTAGCAGCCTCGGTGATGGCTGCACCGGGGGTCGTTGTCATTTCCAAAATATTGCTTCCTCAAACCGAAGAAATAAGCCAACAAGTAACTGTTCCTAAAGAGAAAGCCGGGAAAAATATTCTCGATGCTATTTCAACCGGAACATCCGAAGGATTGAAACTCATGGTGAATGTGGCTGCCATGCTGTTGGTGTTCATTTCTTTTATTGCTCTGATAAACTATTTGTTCCTGAAACTGGGCGATATAACTTCTCTTAACGAGGTGATTGCCGGTTGGACTAATGGTAAACACACTTCTTTATCGATGCAGTTCATTTTGGGTTATACCCTGGCTCCGTTTATGTGGTTGCTGGGTGTTCACTCGCAGGATATCGTTTTGGTTGGACAAATCCTGGGCGAGAAGCTAATCATGACGGAGTTTATTGCCTATATCAGCCTAGGCGATTTAAAAGCAGCAGGAGCTTTTACCGATCCAAAGTCGATCATTATGGCCACCTACATGTTGTGTGGTTTTGCAAACTTTGCCTCCATTGGGATTCAGATTGGAGGGATTGGTGCGCTGGCTCCGGGCAAACGGGTGCTCTTATCGCAATTTGGAATGAAAGCATTGTTAGCCGGAACACTGGCTTCTTTGCTCTCGGCCACAATTATTGGGATTATTCTCGGTTAAAATAGGTCCGTAATTCCGAGCTGCCAATCAATTCTATTTCAAAGGCTTTATCGGGTTTGTCGGGTGCTGAAACCCCATGCCGAAAGTGCTTGTTCCCAATGAAAACTCGAGCCTCGTCCCATAAATTCTGCTCTAAGAACGATTGTAATAATTCACTTCCACCTTCCACAATTATCGATTGAATAGTTCGATGATACAATTCGTCCATCACTGCTTTAAGTTCGTTTTGGTCGAAGGGAATTCGGATATATTCCAACTGATGAACCGATTCTCGCTCTTGCTCCGTGAATACAAGGGTAGGAACGCTTTGATCGAAAAGAAACAAGTCTTTGGGGAGTCGCAGGTGCCGGTCGAGTAATATTCGTAAAGGATCCTTCCCTTCCCACAATCGAGCAGTGAGTTGAGGATTATCGTAAAGAGCCGTATTGGTTCCTACCATAATGGCTTGTTCTTCGGTTCTCCATTTATGAACCAGTCTTTTAGATAGCTGATTCGTTATCCATTGTGGTTTTTGATCGTCGTTGGGCAGCCTTTTTTGGTCGATGAACCCATCTTTAGTTTCGGCCCATTTTAAGATAACATAAGGTTTTTGTTGGGTATGGAAGGTCATGAAACGCTTGTTGAGCTCATAGGCTTCTTTCTCCAATACGCCGGTAATCACTTCAACACCAGCCTTTCGTAATCGGGCTATTCCGCGACCGGCAACTGCCGGGAAAGGATCTTGGTTTGCAATAACAACACGGGGAATTTGGTAGGATATAATTAGGTCGGCGCAAGGGGGTGTTTTACCGTGATGCGAGCAGGGCTCCAAGTTAACGTACAAGGTGCTTTCCGAAAGGAGCTCTTTGTGTTGTACTTGTGCAATCGCATTCACCTCGGCATGTGCCTGACCATAAACCTCGTGGTATCCTTCGCCAATGATTTTTTCGCCATGCACCACAACTGCTCCAACCATGGGATTGGGAGCGACCTTACCTAACCCATGCGCGGCTAAGTCGAGGCAACGTTGCATGTAATATTCATGAGTTCGATGCACGGTGGTTTATCCGAAAATGAGCGGCAAAGGTATCAAGGATTTGGGTAAAAACGTGTGCACACGATGGAAAAACCATCCAATTAATAGCTATACTCGAGTAAGCAAAACAAGGTTCACAATTTCCTTCCAATTCCTGACTTCATTAGAAGCTACATGATTTCTACTCTATCAATAAAAAACACAAACTATCGACTTCATTTCCGCATTGTTTTTCTCAATTAGGTTGCTGACTTTTAACCCCAGAAACAGAACGATTCCTACAATCTATGGCAGCTTACTCCGATTTACTACATCTTGTTCATACACAATTGGTCGATTTATATGATTTTCGCGAAAGAGAAGCGCTCATGATTCGCTTGTGGGAAGATGTTTTGGAGAAGAAAGCCTATGAGCGCCATTTGCTTGCAAACACAGAAGTCCCCAAGGAGAAAGAAGAGCAGTTCCGACTGGTGTTAGATCGCCTCGAAAAGGCGGAACCCTACCAGTACATTCTTGGCTTTACCGAGTTTTATGGTTTAGAGCTAGTGGTGAATCGGTCGGTGCTTATTCCCCGGCAAGAAACCGAGGAGTTAGTTCGATGGATAGTCGATGATTTTGCCCAACTCAAAGAGCTGAGCTTATGGGATATTGGCACAGGAAGTGGCGCGATTGCCTTGGCTTGCAAGTCGGCGCGCCCGGAATGGGAAGTGCATGCCAGCGATGTATCTTTGGATGCATTGAAAGTAGCCGGGTTCAATGCCACTAAAAATGATGTGATTGTTCAGTTTTTTCAAGATAGCATGCTTGCGCCCGACTTGGCGCATTGTCCATCCGAATTGGATTGCATCGTAAGTAATCCGCCTTATGTGCGCGAATCGGAGAAAAAGGAAATTCACCGGAATGTGCTCGAATATGAACCTTCGCTGGCTTTATTCGTAAGCGATGAGGATCCCTTGGAATTTTATCGCGCGGTATTTAGCTTAGCTCAAACGTGCTTGAAGCCAGGCGGCTGGATTTATTTGGAAATAAATCAGTACTTGCTATCGAATATGGTTTTGTTGGCTGAAGAAATGGGCTTTATTCAGACTGATTGGAAAGCCGACTTGAATGGGAATCCGCGGATGTTAAAAGCGCAGCGGGTCTAAACCAATTTATTGGTAAACGTATCGGGGAAGATGAGGGAAGGTTTGAAGCTTTTTGCTTCTTCGAAATCCATGGAGGCGTAGGAGATGATGATGACCACATCGCCCACTTCGGCTTTACGTGCAGCCGGTCCGTTCAGACAAATTTCTCCGCTGCCACGCGCTCCTTTAATAACATAGGTTTCGAGTCGTTCGCCGTTGTTAATATTCACCACCTGAACTTTTTCGTTCTCGATCATATTGGCTGCGTCGAGCAAATCTTCATCGATGGTAATGGAACCAACATACTGAAGATTAGCATCAGTAACCGTCACTTTGTGGATTTTCGATTTAACTACTTCTATCATCATAGCGGGGGCAAAGTTACAAATAAACGCATCTCATTTCCAAGAAAAAAGAATCGATAAGCTGAGCGAGTATTGATTTGGCTAGAGGAAGGCAAAAAGCTATGAGCAAATGGCTTTTGGATGCATGGCGAAGCAGTGAGCCGGATTTCTTTAACGCACTCATCATGCCTCAGTAAGGTGCTTCCAAACCCACTGGGTGAAGAGTAAGGAAAGTACCAGAATATCATCCATTTTCCGAATGAATCGGAGTGCGTTTCAAGCATTGCTTTTTGATATTAAAAACTAAATTTGCCTGTTCGCATAAAAAATCATTTTTCCTGAAAAATGGCTGTAACAAAAAACGCCCCCCAACTGTCTTAGGCATTGTGATTTTTTTAAGGATGTTACTTGCGGGAAATGCGAAGCAAGTGTTGCTCTGAACCATGTTTATTAATACTATAAAAACCAAATCATGACTAGAAAACTAATGTTTTTGCTCGCCCTTGTTTGGGTAATGAGTCAGCAAGCAATGGTAATGGCACAGGTTGGATTACCAACCGACCCACTACCAATCGACAGTAAGGTAAAAATAGGCAAGCTGGAAAACGGTCTTACCTACTATATCCGTCAGAATGCTAAACCGGAGAATCGGGTTGAGCTTACTTTGGCGGTCAATGCCGGATCTATTTTGGAAGATGAAGATCAGCTTGGGCTGGCACACTTCCTCGAACACATGGCCTTTAATGGCACCACCAATTTTCAGAAGCACGAAATCATTGAGTTCCTCGAATCGCTTGGCATGCAATTCGGTCCCGAGGTAAATGCTTACACCAGTTTCGACGAAACGGTTTACGGAATTAAAGTTCCACTCGACAAACCGGAATACCTCGATAAAGGTTTGTTAGTTCTTCACGATTGGGCTAGCGAAATTAGCATCGAGGCCGAAGAGGTCGATAAAGAGCGCGGAATTATCGAAGAAGAATGGCGCATGGGCCAAGGTGCCAACGATCGTATGCGTCGGAAGTATTTTCCGGTAATGCTCTATAATTCCTTGTACGCCGATCGCTTACCCATTGGAAGCATGGACGTTGTGAAGAATTGTCGTCCGGAAGCGATTCGTCGCTTTTTCGAAGATTGGTATCGTCCGGATCTAATGGCTGTTGTGGTTGTTGGTGACATCAATCCGGAAGAGATTGAAAAGAAAATCATAGCCCAATTCTCGAAATTAGAAATGCCTGCTAATCCTCGTGAACGGAAGTATTTCGATGTGCCCGACCATGAGGATACCAAAGTAGTTGTAGCGACTGATAAAGAAGCGCAACAAACGACCATTCAGCTTTTCTACAAACACGATCGTGCCGATTTAGTTACCCACGAAGATTATCGTAACTCGATTGTACGTCAGCTTTATAACAGTATGATTAATACTCGTTTGCAAGAAATGTTGGTTCAAGAGAATCCTCCCTTCATTTATGGATTCTCCGGTTATAATCAGTTCATTAGCAACAAAGACGCTTACTTTACCATTGCGATGACCAAACCCGAAGATATTCGGACTTCCTTGTTTGCCGTAGTGAAAGAAAACGAACGGGTTCGTCAGCATGGATTCTTAGGATCAGAGTTAGAACGTGCTAAAAAATCCCTTCTCAAAACGATTGAAAAAGCTTACAACGAACGCGAAAATAGTGAGTCCGATAATTATGTGCGCGAATACGTAAGCCATTACATGCCTCCCCATCCTGCTATTCCCGGAATTGAATACGAATACGAATTGTATAACCATTACGTAAGTGAAATTAGACTTACCGAAGTGAATTCATTGGCCGACCAGTGGTTACGCGATGAGAACCGGGTTCTTATTTTATTGGGAACCGAAAAAGAAGACGTGGTTTATCCGAACGAAGAGGAATTATTAGGCTGGTTAAACGAAGCATCGAAGCAAACGGTTGAGCCTTACAAAGACAATATGTCGGATATGCCTTTGCTCGCAAAAGAACCCGAAGCCGGTAAAGTTGAAAAAGCGAAAAAGAATAAAAAGCTCGATTATACTACCTACACTTTAAGTAATGGAGCGAAAGTGATCATTAAGCAAACCGATTTCAAACAAGATGAGATTCTCTTCCGCGCCTACAGTTTAGGTGGATCTTCTGTTTTGGATCAAAAAGACGATGCCAATGCTAAAATGGCTGCCGATATTGTGTCGGAATCCGGTTTGGGTAATTACGATAAAGTTCAGTTGGAAAAATTCTTATCCGATAAAAATGTATCGTTGTCGCCTTATATTAGCGAAACAACCGAAGGTTTAAGCGGACGAACCAGTCCTTCCGATCTAGAAACTTTCCTCCAATTGGTTTACGCTCATTTCCAAAATCCACGTAAGGACGAAACAGCCTTCAACTCGTTAATGACGCGTACCAAGTCGGCTATTGAAAACCGAAATTTATCGCCTGAAAATGTATGGCGCGATTCCGTTACGGTCATCATGTCGGGTCATCATCCTCGCAAACGACCCATGTCGGTCGAAATGTTGAATGAAGTCGATTTTGGACGTTCACTCTACGTTTACAAGAACCGTTTCTCCGATCCTAATAATTTCGTGTACATGTTTGTAGGTAATATCAATACCGATGAGGCTTTACCTTTAATCGAGAAGTACATTGGTGGAATGGATGTTCTGCTGCGCGATGAAACTTACCGCGATATGGGAATTACCAAACCATCCGACCGTAAAATGTATCCGGTTTATGCTGGTGCTGAGCCAAAGAGTATGGTTTATACCAGCTATCACAGCAAGTTTGGCTATAGCTCGGAGGAATTAACCCAAATCGACCTGGTGAGCAAGATCCTGGGTACTCGTTTACTCGAAACTATTCGCGAAGACGAAAGTGGTGTTTACTCGATTGGAGCTTATCCGAATGTAGAGCACTATCCGGTGTCGGAATACAGCATTCTGATCTATTTCGGTTGTTCTCCCGATAATGTTGAGCGCTTAAATAATGAGGTTCAAAAGCAGATTGATCATTTTATTGCTAACGGTCCTACGCAAGAAGAACTCGACAAAGCGATTAAAAAGAAATTACGCGAGCGGGAAACCGGTATCAAAGAGAATCGTTTCTGGTTGAATACCTTGTACAATTTTGAGTACCATGGATCCAATCCAAAAGAATTCCTGAAATACGAAAAGAAACTAGAAAAAGTGACTGCCGAGGAAATTAAAGAAGCTTTTGGCAAGTTCTTGGGAGAAAATATTCCTCGAACCACCATTGCTCTCTTTCCTGAGAACATGGCTCAGAATTAACCTCACTGCATGTTTTAAGTTTGAAATGGACAAAGTGCTTTTTTATGCGCTTTGTCCATTTTTTTTATCCTACCCGGAAAGGGTTTCGAGCCTGTGCAAACGATTGCAATAGTTCCTGCCGTTTGCTAATTTTTATTTGAATAATTAGCGTGTTATCAGTATTTTACCACAGATTAAGAACGTACTTTTATCGCGATACTATCCTAAAAATTTATCTACATGATACCAAGACTCCTATCTTTCCTTTTCCTTAGCCTGATGCTTCCTTTTGTAGGTTATGCTCAGCTTATTTCCAGCGATCCAGCATTCCCAACCGATAACCAATCGGTGGTAATTACCTTCGATGCAACCGAAGGGAGTGGCGGTTTAGCTGGTTACACAGGCGATGTATATGCCCATACCGGTGTAATTACTAATTTGAGTACCTCCGGTTCCGATTGGAAATACGTAGTGACCAATTGGGGCCAAAACACACCCGCTACCAAATTAACCCGGATAGACGACGATCTATACACACTCACGATTGGTCCAAGCATTCGGGATTATTACGGAGTGAATGCTTCGGAAGCAATTTTACAAATGGCCTTCGTGTTTCGCTCAGCTGCTCCAGTTTCCGGAACCAGCTACCTCGAAGGGAAAACCGCAACCGGTGGCGATATCTTTGTCGATGTTTATGCCGGCGGAAATCTCAACGTAAGTTTTCTGGTGCCCGATAGCTATGGTTCTTTGCTCGAATTAAACGACCAACTGCAGGTGTCGATTGCTGCCGATATGAACACTGAACTGAGCCTCTACGTGAACGGAGTATTACATACGCAGGTGCAATCGAATAGCTTGCAAACCACTCTCACCGCTTCTTCCTACGGAAAATACCGACTGAAAGCAGTTGCTTCCGATGGAACCAACGAAGTGGCCGACTCCGTTTATTACTACGTGCGACCAGCTGTTTCCACCGCTTCCTTACCGGCCGGTGTGGAGTACGGAATTAATTACATCGACGATGAAACCGTAATCTTGGCTTTGCATGCACCACAAAAAGTGTATGCCTTTGCTCCTGGCAGCTATTCCAACTGGGAACTGGGCGACGATACCTACATGAAAAGAACCCCCGATGGTACGACCTATTGGGTACAGCTCAATGACCTTACACCGAACGAAGCTTATTCGTATCAGTATTGGTTGAATGGAGGATTAAAAGTAGCCGATCCGTATTGCGAAATGATTCTCGATCCTTGGAGCGATAAAGATATTCCTGAAGCCAGTTACCCTAATTTGATGGAATACCCCGAAGGGAAAGCAGAAGGTATTGTAAGTGTGTTTCAAACGGCTCAAGAGGAATATAATTGGTCGGTTACCAACTTTACTCCACCGGCTAAAGAAAAAATGGTGGTTTATGAGCTTTTAGTCCGCGATTTTACCGATGCCCGTAATTATCAAACTTTAATCGATACTTTGGCTTACCTCGAATACCTCGGCGTAAACGTGATTGAACTGATGCCGGTAAACGAATTTGAAAACAACATTAGCTGGGGGTATAATCCAAGCTTCTACTTTGCAGCGGATAAGTTCTATGGAAGCAAGGATAAACTGAAAGAATTCATCGATGCTTGCCATGAGCGGGGAATGGCCGTTATTCTCGATATCGTGCTGAATCACTCCTTTGGTCAATCGCCAATGGTTCAGCTCTATTGGGATGCGGTTAATAATCGTCCTGCTGCTAATAACCCGTGGTTTAATACCGAACCTAAACACGATTACAATGTGGGATACGATTTCAATCATGAAAGTGTACATACCCGCACATTTTCCAAACAGGTTCTCGCTTTTTGGCTCGAAGAGTTTAAGGTGGATGGTTTCCGCTACGACCTTTCCAAAGGATTTACCCAGGTGAATACTCTCGGAAATGTTTCGGCATGGGGTAATTACGATGCCAGCCGGGTTGCTATTCTTAAAGATTATGGCGATCACGTTTGGGATATTAAACCAAATGCCTGGAATGTACTGGAGCACTTTGCCGACAATAACGAAGAAACCGAACTGGCCAACTACGGATTCATGTTTTGGGGCAATATGAATTATAACTACAACGAAGCAACAATGGGCTATCCTGGTAACGACCTTAGCTGGGGCCTATACACCAATCGCGGATGGAACGAGCCCAATTTGATTACCTATATGGAAAGTCACGATGAAGAGCGGCTCATGTACAAGAATTTAGAATATGGAAACTCCAGTGGTTCCTACGATATTACACAGCTTCCCACAGCCCTCGATCGAGTCGAATTAGCTGCTTGTTTCTTCTTCCCCTTACCCGGACCAAAGCTCTTATGGCAGTTTGGCGAATTGGGCTACGACGTGAATATCGATTATAATGGCCGAACCGGAATTAAACCTACGAAGTGGAATTATTTCTTCGAACAGGACCGAAATCATTTGTTTCACATCTTCCGAGCCCTTATTCACTTAAAGGTAAACGAACCCACCTTCAGTACACTCGATTATTCCGCTTCCCTGAATACTTTTGGAAAGCGCATCAATTTGAATCATCCCGACATGAATGCGACCATTGTAGGAAACTTTAATGTGACGAGCCTGGATGTGATTCCAAACTTTCAGCATACCGGCTGGTGGTACAATTATTTTACCGGCGATTCTATCGAGGTAACCAGCCCAACAGCACCGCTCGAATTAGCTCCAGGAGAGTATTTGTTGTTTACCGATGTAAAACTGGATCCTCCGGTATTGGAATACATTCCGGTATCGATCGAAGAGAACGAAATGAATTCTTTCGTTGGAACTATTTACCCGAACCCATCGGCTAATAACTTTACCTTGGAGTTTGAATTGCCTCGCGATGAATGGATTACTGCTTCGGTTTACGATGCCAGTGGTCAGTTGGTGGAAGTTTTACATCATGGTCGATTAGCTAAAGGACAACAGCAATTGGTTTGGACGGGGAATACGACATCGGGTGCAGAGGCACCAGCCGGATTTTATTTCCTTAGAATTGCCAGTGCCAACGAAGCGATGACTCATAAGTTGATTAAAACACCATAGGATTTCCTGGCTGAAGTAAATTTCCAACTTAGCTCGGATTGCTTCATTATCTTTGTGCTCTTGTATCAAAACGCCAGGGAGCAATCATGGATTCTATACTTCATCAAATATCGTGTCCGGCCGATTTAAAACCGCTTACTATTGCGGATTTAAATCGGCTTTCGGATGAATTACGGCAGTTCATTATCGATGCTGTATCGGTGAATCCCTCTCACTTGGGATCGAGCTTGGGAGTGGTTGAACTCACCCTGGCCCTCCATTATGTGTATGAGGCTCCCCTCGATAAAATTATTTGGGACGTGGGGCATCAGGCATACGGGCATAAAATCTTAACCGGGCGCCGTTCTCTTTTTCACACTAACCGGAAGTATCGGGGTATTAGCGGTTTTCCGCGCCGGAACGAGAGCGAATACGATGTTTTTGGAACGGGTCATGCCAGTACATCCATTTCTGCGGCCTTAGGGATGGACATTGCGATGCGCGAAAAGCAACCTCGTCCTCACGTGGTAGCGGTAATAGGCGACGGAGCACTTACCGGAGGAATGGCCTTCGAAGGACTCAATCATGCGGGTATTCAGAATAGTAATTTGCTGGTGATTTTGAACGATAACCACATGGCTATCGATCCCAGTGTGGGAGCGCTCAAACATTACTTACCCGAAATGACGGCTGCTGTGAGTAGTCTGGAAAATCGTCGGAAAGATTTTGCAATCATTCTCGAAAGTTTAAAAAAGCAGGGTGAAGCAGCTCGTGAAATGGCTCAGCGGTTGGAGGATATGTTAATGCCGGTGCTCGAGAAACAAAGTAACTTTTTCGAGGCGCTTCAGTTTCAGTACTTTGGTCCTGTAAACGGTCATAGTATCGAAGAATTAGTTCGTGCGCTCACCAGTATTAAAGATTTACCCGGCCCTAAAATTTTACATGTCCTCACCACTAAGGGGAAGGGTTTCAAACAAGCCGAACAGAATCAAACGGAATGGCATCATCCGCCGGCAAAATTCAACTCGCAAACCGGTGAAATGCTCATTTCTTCCAATCAAAATCCACATCCACCTCGCTTTCAAGAGGTATTTGGTCATACCTTGCTCGAATTAGCTCGACTCGACGAACGGATAGTTGGAATAACTCCAGCCATGCCTAGCGGTTCGTCGATGAATATTTTAATGGAAGCGATGCCCGATAGAGCCTTCGATGTGGGAATTGCTGAACAGCATGCGGTTACTTTTTCTGCAGGTTTGGCGCTGGAAGGGAAAATCCCTTTTTGCAATATTTATTCAACTTTTTTGCAACGTGCTTACGATCAGCTAATTCACGATGTTGCCCTGCAGGAAATACCGGTGGTTTTTTGTCTCGATCGGGCAGGATTGGTGGGAGCCGATGGTGCCACTCATCACGGGAGCTTCGATTTAGCCCTTTGCCGAACCATTCCAAATTTGATCATTGCATCGCCTTTGAATGAGCACGAGCTTCGAAATTTGCTGTTCTCCGCTTGGCAATACCGCGAGGCACCATTTGTAATTCGATATCCGCGTGGGCGTGGAAGCTTGCTCGATTGGCGCAATGAATTTGAATTCCGCGAACCGGGAAAAGGAAGTGTGTTGCGCGAAGGCAAACGGATTGTAGTTCTCAGCATCGGACCGGTAGGTGTCGAAGCGATGGAAGTAATCGATTCCTTGAGCGAAGTTTACGGACCAATTGCCTTGTTCGATATGCGCTACCTGAAGCCAATCGACGAGGATTTGTTGCATCGTGCATATCGGGAGTTCGATGCGATTCTAACCATCGAGGATGGATCCATTAAGGGCGGACTGGGTTCGGCCGTTCTCGAATTTGCCTCGGATCACCATTATGCAAAACCTCTAAAGCGTCTCGGAATTCCCGATTATTTTGTTGAACAAGGCAGCCCGGAAGAGTTGCGAGCGGAATGTGGTTTCGATGCCGCAGGAATTCGAAAAGCATTGGTTGAACTGTTTCAATTGCTGGAGGATTAACCCCAATGAGCATTCTCATTATCGATAATTACGATTCCTTTACCTACAATCTGGTTCATTATTTTGAGTCGATTTTGGATTCCCAGGTCGATGTTTTGCGGAACGACGATCCTGCTTTAGCGGAGGTGAGTAAGTACGAGGCTTTGGTTTTTAGTCCCGGTCCGGGCTTGCCTGAGCATGCGGGCAAGATGATGGAACTTATCCGGGAACATGCCGGGAATAAGATTATGTTAGGGATCTGCCTCGGCATGCAGGCGATGGGCATGTGTTTCGGAGCGGAGTTGAAAAATTTAAATCGGGTAGTGCATGGCCAATCCAGTTGGGCTACTATTTTGGATCCTGCTGATCCCTTTTTCGAAGGTTTACCTCGTCAGGTGCAGGTGGGGCGCTATCATTCCTGGGTGGTCGATCCGAATACCATCCCAGAGGAACTAGAGGTGAGTGCTGTCGATTCCGACGGAAATATCATGGCAATTCGTCATCGGAATCTTCCTATTGTTGGGGTTCAATTTCATCCGGAGTCGGTGTTGACCCCGGATGGTTATCGGATGATACAAAATTTTGTAAAGAGCTACTTGTAACGGATTAACGGATAATCAACTCGTCGGCAAAAATCCAGGCATCGCCGCCTGCACCGTAATGCCATTCGGGTAGGGTGCCGAAGTTTTTCACTTTCACTTGAATAAAACGTGCTTTTTGCGTGGAAAAATCCAATTGGAAGGGGTGAATGAAGGCTCCACTTCGTTGCGGTTTTTCCTGGTGTTCTACCTTGCCTAGGAGCTTCAGCGCGTTGGCATCGACACCGGCTGCAAATTCGACATATTGCGGTAGCATAATCCAGATGCGTTGGTCTTGCAAGCAGCTTAAGGAAAGGGATGAAATATTCTTTTCGCTACCTAAATCAATCAGGGCGACCAAATCTTGTTTTTGATAGCCTTGCCAGTTGGAGCGAAAATCGAGATTTCCTCTTACTCCATCTATTAAGGCCAGGTCGCCTCCGGCAGCGTAGTGATGCGAATATTCCGATTGTAGGCTGATATTCATTCCCTCCGGGATTTGATGAAAACTAGCCTCCAGGGTTCTACTCCGGTTGCCGTTTTTGTCTTCCTGATACGCTTTAATAATGGCCGACTTTCCCAACAGAATGGGTTCCGAAGGATCATATTGTTTAAACTCCGACGACTTACCATTGGTCTCCTCAATCGAATAGAAGATTGTTCGCTCACCGCTTTTTTCGAACTCCAATTTTGTGCTACCTATGAAAAGTTTTTCGTGAGGTAATAAAACAGGTGTTGTAACGATGGGGAAATCGGTAATTTCCTGTTTGGGTCGATCGCTTTTGTTCAAGCCCCAATTTTTGTTGGGTTCGGATTGCATTTCGAACACCAATTCGCCCCCGGCGATGATTTCTTCATGGTAGAGGAAGGAACGAGTAAGCTGTTTGCCGTTGAGGGTAGCGCTTTGAATGTACTTGTTTTCATGGCTGAGGTTGTTCGCTCGAATGATAAAGGTGTTCTCGCCGAGATGCCATTTGGTTTCGTCGAAAAGCGGTGTGCCAATAACATAATAATCACTGCCCGGGGTAACCGGATAGAACCCGGCAGCACTAAAATTGAACCAGCTCGACATTTGACCGCAGTCTTCGTTCCCGCATAAACCATCGCGTTTCGTGGTGTAGAGTTCATTCATAATTTGATGGGTAATTTCCTGAGTTTTCCAAGGTTTGCCAATGAAATTATATAGATAAGCCATGTGGTGACTGGGTTCGTTGCCGTGTGCATATTGACCAATGAGCCCGGTAATGTCGGGTTGTTCGCGGCCGGTTACCTTGTTTTGAGCCAGGAATAGACTATCGAGGCGGGTTTCAAAGGTCGAATCCCCTCCGCTAATTTCGATGAGTCCGTTTATGTCTTGCGGAACAAAATAACTATACTGCCAGGCGTTGGCTTCGGTGTAATGGCCACTCACTTCGTATGGATCAAAGGGAGTAACCCAAGCTCCGTTTTTCTTGGCGCGCATGAATTGGGTGCTAGGATCGTAGAGGTTTTTATAAAACTGTGCTCGTTCAATGAATTCGCGATAATCGTCGGTTTTGTCCAGGGCTTTAGCGAGGGTAGCAATGCACCAATCGTCGTAGGCGTATTCCAGGGTTTTAGCTACTGCTTCGTGTTCTTTATCGGCTGGGATGAAGCCTTCGGTTTTGTATTGCTCGAGTCCGAGATGATTTTGCATGGCCGATTTTTTCATGGCTTCGTAAGCTTCTTCAATCTCGAAATCGCGCAGCCCTTTGGCATAGGCATCGGCAATAACGGGAATGGAATGATATCCGATCATGGTTCCGGTTTCGCAGGCAGCAAGCTCCCAAACAGGCAGCAAGCCCGATTCCCGATACTTGAGCATCATGGTTTTAATGAGATCGTGGGCCAATCTGGGGTCGATGAGGGTGAAGAGAGGATGCGTAGCCCGGAAGGTATCCCACAAGGAGAAAACTGTATAAACAGGGTGTGTGGATCGATGAATCTTCATATCCATGCCGCGGTATTTCCCATCGACATCGGAATACAGGTTGGGTGCTAAAAAGGAGTGGTACAGAGCAGTATAAAAATTCACTTTGTGTTCGGGGTTTGTCCCTTTTACTTCGATGGTGCTTAGCCGTTGGTTCCACAAGGAGCGAGCTGTATCGCGGTAAGCGGCAAAATTCCAGTGAGGAGCTTCGGCGCTGAGATTTTTTCTGGCACCTTCGATACTAACCGCCGACAAGCCAACTTTAATCATCAGTTCTCCTTTTTCGGGAGTAAACTGCAAGGCTTTAACCAGGTAGTTCACCGCTTTTTCTTCTTCTTCGGGAAGTTCGAGGACCTTAAATTCCGAAGAGAAGACTGCATAGAAATAGACGTGTTGTTCCTTGGCCCATCCACTGCTGATGCGATAACCCTGCAGGGTGGTATCGTTCACCCATTCCATTTCGGCATCGTTGAGGTAATCGCCTCCCAGGTCTTCTTTTAAATCGACAATCAAATTCATGGTGTCGCCTTTAAGCAGCTTGTACCGATGAATGCCTACTCGCTCCGTAACGGTTAATTCTGCTAGGATGTTGTAATCGTCCAAAACGACAGCGTAATAACCGGGTTGTGCTTTTTCGCTGGACTGTTTAAAGGTGCTTCGATAGCCGGTTTCGGGAGCCGATTCGTCGCCGGGTGTCAATAGAACGGGTCCTTGAGTAGGCATGAAGCGGATGTCGCCATAATCGATGGCTCCTGTTCCGGAAAGGTGAGTATGGCTGAAGCCCAGGATGGTTCGGTCGGAGCTGTGATAACCGGAGCAGGCATCCCAGTTTACAATTCGGGTGTCGGGACTTAGCTGCACCATCCCATGGGGCATGCTCGCTCCCGGATAGGTGTGTCCGTGGGCATCGGTGCCAATGAACGGATCGACGAATGAGGCCGGATCATTGAGATTTTTCTCGCAGGAATTAAAAAAGAGAAGGGAGGAAATCAGCAAAAAAGAAAAAAGGAATCGCATAGTGCTTTTATGGTTTAGAGTTTTGTCAGATTCGAAAGGATGGCTTGAATGATGGTCGGGTCGGTGCGTTCGTGTTCGTATTCAGATAAATCGGCGCGGGCTCCCATGGGAACTCCGCCACGTTGAAAAATCATTTCGCTGGGGAACCGATTTCGTCCGGAAACATGAAATTCCCGGGCTTCGGTTTCTCGCGCAATCCGGATAATATTGTGAGCCCTTATTCCACTTCCGGGGAGGATGATGATTTCATCGCCAGCAGCTTTCACCAATTCTTTTAAAACGGGAATTCCTTCTTCTGCTTTGGGCGCTAATCCGCTGGTCAGTAAGCGTTTTACTTCCATTCTTTGTAATTTCTTCAGCGATTCAAATGGATCGGCAACCAGGTCGAATGCCCGGTGGAAAGTAAAAGGAACAGACCCGCATGCTTCGAGCATTTGTTCCAGTTGGATCAAGTTAATTTCGCCCGTTGGTGTTAAGCTTCCGCATACTATCCCATCGGCTCCTAAATCGACGGCCATTCGAATATCGTCCAAGATGATTTTCATCTCGGAGGGAGTGTAAAGGAAGTCGCCTGCCCGCGGACGGATAAGCACATTAACTGCCAGCTTAAGGAGTTCTTTGGCTTGTTTAATGGTGCCAAAACTGGGAGTGGTCCCACCTTCCTGCAGGTTGTCGCAAAGTTCAATGCGCTGCGCTCCGGCTTGTTCGGCAGCTAATCCTGATTCAACGGAGTTGACACAAACTTCGATTAAATATGGTTTCATGATGCTTTGTAAAACGTGGAAATGGAAGTAGTTCCAATAGCTCTAAAAGTAGAAATCTTTCCTTCCAAAAAAAAAGGCTGTATAGCAGTTCGTACAGATGATCTTCGTGCTTTTTTAGAAGAATTAGGAAAATTTCGGGTCGGATTTTCCCCGTGCGAAGTATCTTCGAGACTTTTATAAAATGATAGGATATGTTGGAATTACAATGGAAATCGGAAGCAGGTAGTGCTTCAAACCGAGTATTCTTACTCGATAAAGTCGATCCGGTTTGGCCGGATTTTTTAAGCGAACAGGAAAAAGCTTTTGCCCTTCAGCAGTGGGAGAATAAATCGACCCTGATTCATTTGAATCGTCACCCGCAGCATCTTTTTCTGGTACTTGCCGAGCAGATGGACGATGAATCCAAAGGCTTAGAGCAATTCCGAAAGCTGGGGAATCAATGCCATGGAATGTGGAATAAGTTAGCCTTAACCGAAGTTTCGGTAACGACCAGCTTTTTTGATTCCAATTATTTGCTTGCCTTTGCCGAAGGGGTTGCTTTGTCGCATTATCAGTTTTTGAAATATTTTGAAAAGCAAGCGGATAAACGTTTCTCCTTGCAGCAATTGGTTCTAGTTGATGCTCGACTTAGCGCAGCCGCGGTGGAAGAATTATCCAATCTGGTACAAGCGGTTTTTCATGCACGCCGCTTAATCGACGAGCCACTGAGCTATCTTACTGCTGGCAAACTGGCCGAAGAAATTATCGAATTATCGAACCAAGCGGGTTTTCGTGCCGAGGTTTTCGATAAAGCGCGCATCGAGCAGGAAGGATTTGGAGGGTTACTCGCGGTGAACCGTGGCAGTATCGATCCTCCCAGCTTCTCGGTTTTAGAATGGAAGCCCGAGAATCCGATGAATTCAAAACCCATCGTTTTCGTAGGAAAGGGAATCGTTTACGATACCGGCGGACTCAGCCTGAAGCCAACCGGGAATAGCATGGATTACATGAAATCGGATATGTCGGGAGCGGCTGCTGTGATTGGTTTGTTTTATGCCGCAGCCAAAAATAATCTGCCCCTTCATCTCATTGGATTGGTGCCGGCTACCGATAATCGTCCGGGACTGAATGCTTACACGCCGGGCGATGTGATTAAGATGCACAGCGGCTTGCAAGTAGAAGTGTTGAATACCGATGCCGAAGGTAGGATGATTTTAGCCGATGCCTTGAGCTATGCCAAACGGTATGAGCCTGAGTTAGTCGTCGATTTAGCTACCTTAACCGGAGCAGCTGTGGTTGCGGTTGGAACCGAGGCCATTGCAGCTATGCGGACGGCCGGCGACGATGCTTTTTATAAGCTCATGAAGGCCGGAAAACACGTTTATGAACGATTGGTCGAATTCCCGCTTTGGGATGAGTACGGAGAACAAATCAAATCGGAAGTGGCCGACATAAAAAATGTAGGTGGACGCGATGCCGGTTCGATTACTGCCGGGAAGTTTCTCGAACATTTTACCGCTTATCCGTGGATTCATCTCGATATTGCCGGACCGGCTTTCTTACACAAGAAAGATTCGTATCGGGGACAGGGAGGCGTTGGTGTTGGAACGCGCTTACTGTATCAATTCTTAAAGATGTATTAAAAAAAAAGGCGGGTGATGAACCCGCCTTCTTTTTTTATCGATTGTTTGCCTGAGCTGCAGCAATGCGTGCAATGGGCACCCGGAAAGGAGAACAAGAAACATAGTCCATTCCAACTCGGTGACAGAATTCGACCGACGAAGGCTCACCACCATGCTCACCACAGATTCCTACTTTCAGTTTAGGATTAGCGCTGCGACCTTTAACCGTTCCCATTTCTACTAATTGTCCGATACCATCCTGGTCGAGAACCTGGAATGGGTCGTGCTTCAAGATTCCTTTATTCAGGTAGATGGGCAGGAATTTGCCGGCATCGTCGCGTGAATAACCAAAGCCCATTTGAGTAAGGTCGTTGGTTCCAAAGGAGAAGAATTCGGCTACCTCGGCAATTTTATCGGCTGTAAGCGCAGCACGAGGAATTTCGATCATCGTACCTACTAAATAATCGACGCGGATTCCTTTTTCTTCGAATACTTTTTCGGCTGTTTCGCGGATAATTTCGTTCTGAAGTTTTAATTCTTCAACGGTACCTACGAGTGGAACCATGATTTCCGGACGAGGATCTTTCCCTTTAGCTTTCAGGATACAAGCTGCTTCGATGATAGCGCGGGCTTGCATTTCCGAAATTTCGGGATAGGTATTTCCTAAGCGGCAACCACGGTGGCCGAGCATTGGGTTGAATTCGTGGAGGTTATCGACTTTCGATTTAACTACATCGACGCTAACTCCGAGCTTATGAGCCATTTCTTCCTGAGCTTCAGGTTCGTTGGGCGTAAACTCGTGTAAAGGTGGATCAAGTAAACGAATGGTTACACCGTATCCGTCCATTGCTTCGAGAATTCCTTCGAAGTCTTCGCGTTGCATTACGAGTAATTTCTCGAGTGCTTTGCGGCGTCCTTCCAGGTCGTTGGCCAGAATCATTTCGCGCATAGCCCAAATGCGTTCTCCTTCGAAGAACATGTGCTCGGTGCGGCAAAGACCAATTCCTTTGGCTCCAAATTTACGCGCTACTTGAGCGTCGTGTGGAGTATCGGCATTGGTACGAACCGACATGCGAGTAGTTTTCTCGGCCAGTTCCATGATTTTACCGAAGTTTCCGGAAAGTTCGGGATCAACGGTAGCTACTTTACCATCGTACACCTCGCCGGTTGAACCGTTCAGTGAAATCCAATCGCCTTCTTGATAGGTTTTGCCACCAATAACGACGCTTTTTTGTGCATAGCTAACTTTGATTTCGCCGGCACCGGAAACACAACATTTACCCATACCGCGGGCAACTACTGCAGCGTGCGAAGTCATACCGCCACGAGCGGTTAAGATTCCTTCGGCTACGTTCATTCCGCGTAAATCTTCGGGCGAAGTTTCCAAACGAACGAGGATAACTTTTTCGCCTCTTCCGGCCCATTCTTCCGCTTCGTCGGCAAAGAATACGATCTTACCGGTGGCTGCTCCGGGCGATGCCGGTAAACCTTTGGTGAGGGTATTGGCCGATTTGATTGCTTGTTGGTCGAAAACCGGGTGAAGTAATTCGTCGAGTTTGTTTGGTTCGATGCGCATGAGAGCTGTTTTTTCATCGATCAAACCTTGGTCTAACATTTCAATGGCCATACGAACCATAGCAGCACCGGTACGTTTTCCGTTACGGGTTTGGAGCATCCAGAGTTTACCATCCTGAATGGTGAACTCGAGGTCTTGCATGTCGCGGTAGTGGTTTTCCAGTTTTTGTTGTACTTCGTTCAATTCAGCAAAAACGGTTGGCATCACTTCTTCGAGCGAAGGGAATTTATTTTTGCGGTCATCTTCCGAAATGCTCTGGTTAGCAGCCCAACGCTTCGATCCTTCGATGGTAATTTCTTGCGGAGTTCTTACACCGGCAACTACGTCTTCACCTTGTGCATTCACCAGGTATTCGCCGTTGAAAATATCTTCGCCGGTAGCAGCGTCGCGAGTAAAGGCAACCCCGGTAGCAGAAGTTTCGCCCATGTTACCATAGACCATTGCTTGCACGTTAACTGCGGTTCCCCATTCGTCGGGAATATTGTTCAGTTGACGATACAGGATAGCTCTTTCGGTGTTCCAGCTATCGAATACAGCCATTACGGAACCCCATAATTGTTCCCAGGGATTTTCGGGGAATGCCTTACCGGTACGTTCTTTAACAACTGCTTTGAAATCTTCGACCAATTGCATCATGTCTTCAGCTGTGAAATCGGTATCGGAAGTGTAGCCTTTCGATTCTTTGATTTTATCCATGGCTACTTCGAAGGGGTCGTGTTCCCCTTTTTCGGCTTCAACACCCATAACTACATCGCCAAACATTTGGATGAAACGACGATAGGAGTCGTATGCGAAGCGAGGGTTATTCGATTTTTCAGCGATAATTTTCACGGTGGCATCGTTCATTCCCAGGTTGAGAACGGTGTTCATCATACCGGGCATTGAGGCACGTGCTCCAGAGCGGACTGATAGGAGAAGAGGGAATCCTTCGCCGGTTGAACCAAAAACAGCATTCATTGCTTTTTCGGTTTCGGCTACTCCGCGTTCAACTTGCGACTTGATCAATTCGACCACAGCGTCGCGACCCTGTTGGTTATAGAGGGTACACACTTCGGTGGTAATGGTAAAACCGGCCGGAACGGGTACTCCAATCAAATTCATTTCTGCCAGGTTGGCTCCCTTGCCTCCCAGGAGTTCTTTCATGTTACCTTTTCCTTCGGCTTTACCGTCGCCAAAGGTGTAAACATACTTTTCTGCCATACTTTTAAAGTTTTAATTGAAAAAAATATATCTAAATCTGTCTTTTCTAGCGTTTTGGCTTTTTTTCAGAAAGCTTGGCGAATTTAATAATAAAAGCTTGGCTTTCATACGTAAAAGCGTTGAATGAAACGAGTTTAACAGCAGATTTAATGGAAAGTTATTGCGAAGCCTTGATGCAATCGCTTGCGGAGATGTGTGGGGAGTTAAAAGAAAAAAGCCGCTTGAAACTTCAAGCGGCTTTTGCGGTGTGGACGAGACTCGAACTCGCGACCCTCGGCGTGACAGGCCGATATTCTAACCAACTGAACTACCACACCTTTTTGCTGTGATTACTGACCTCAACAGCGCTGCAAAAATAAATCAATTTTTGAAATCCCAAAAGGAAAAAGACAAAATGAAAAAAATATTTTTCAGGTCTGTTTTTCCAGCGCTATCGGGTAAATTTTCGGATCCTCCCAACAGGGAATAATTGCTCTTCCGCGTTTCCACAACTGGTAAATTTTCAATCATTTTTTTCGTTGTCCGGGTCCGACTAAACTTGTATTCCCGGCGGATTCCCGGCGGTTATGAGTCGAATGGCTTCGAACAACATCCAACCGGATGCAATCAGCTTTAAAAGGGTTCCGAACAGGAAGCCTAAAAAAGAACCCATCGCAGCCCGAAATGCTTTTTGGTTGTTTTGACCTGCCGATAATTCTCCAATCAAGGCTCCCAGGAAAGGTCCTACAATGATTCCAAAGGGCGGAAAGAGAAACATACCGAACACTAGCCCAATAATGCTGCCCCAAACCCCTCGCTTAGTCCCTCCAAACTTTTTCGTCCCAAGAATCGGGATCACCGTGTCGGTAAAATAGACCAAAGCACTTACCCCGCCCCAAATCCATAAGAAATCGGATGAGAAGCTGTAGCGCTCGGTCCAGTGAAAAAATAAAAGTCCCAGATAACTGAGGGGTGGTCCGGGTAATACAGGCAAAATGCCTCCGGCAATACCTAAAAGGAGGAAAAGGAATCCAAATGCTATGAGTAGATAATCCATGATTTATCGGGTTCGTTCGTCAGTTTTGGTCTCGATTAATTCGTCGTTCTTGTATTTTGCTTCGTAGGCAATGGCTCCATTCGATTTGCGGTAAATAAACGTGCCGTGCTTCATGCCTTTCTTGAAGGATTGTTCGCTCTGAACCAATCCAAATTCATAGTAAACCAGCCATTTACCGTGAGGTAAACCGTCTTTATAATTTTCTTCGCGTAGAATATTACCACGCTCGTTCCAATATTTCCACGCTCCGTCTTTTTCCCCTTGTTGATAACTACCGGAGATAAGTTGTTTCCCATTTTCGCTGTAGGTGGCGTAGGGTCCATGTAGAATGCCTTTTTCAAATTGCTCGGTGTAACGTAAGCTCCCGTTTTCGTTCCAGTAGGTCCAGCTTTGATCTTTGTTGTTTTCGAAATAGACTCCTTCGTATTGCTTCTGCCCGTTTTCAAACCAAGCAGTCCAGGCTCCATGCATCTGCCCCATTTGAAACGATCCCACTGTTTTTGGATTTCCATTTTCGTAGAATTGTTTCCATTCGCCATCTTCTAGTCCCATGCGAAAGTTTCCTTCGTAATCGACCGTTCCGTTTTCGAAAAACACTTTCCAGTAACCATCTTTTTCGTCGTCGGTGTAGTTTCCGGTTTTCCAAACCGACCCATCGGGATACCACCAGGTCCAAGTGCCATCTAATTTTCCGCTCCGATAGGTTCCTTCGTTTCCTTTCGAACCATCGGGATGGTAATAAGTCCATAAGCCATCTTGCTCGTCGTTTTCGAAATGACCGGTCATGTCGGGTTGCCCGTTCTCGTGCCACCATCCTGCTTTCCCGGTTCGCTTACCATTGGAATAGTGTATTTCGGTTTCTAATTGTCCGTTGATGTACCACTTTTGAATGCTACCGTGGTATTCATTTGCCAAGAACTCTGCTTCGGTTCGTTTCTCGCCCGATTCGAAGTAGCTAATCCATTTCCCTTCTTTTAGGCCGTCTTTCATAATCCCTTCCGACTGGATTTTACCGTTTCGGTAATAGGTTTTCTGATATCCGTTTAGGTAGTTTATTTCTTCCTTTAACCCTCCTTCGGGAAACCAAATTTTCCATTCACCTGTCTCTACACCGTTTTCGAATCGGCCAATCGCTTCCGCTTTCCCATTGGAATAAAAGCTCTCGTATTTCCCATTCGCTATTCCCGATTTATATTCCATTTTGGCCCGGATGCTGCCATCGGGGTGATACTCATGATACCAGCCATTTCCATTCTTGACCAAATGCTTCCCATCGGGACTGAATTGTTCCCAAATACGAACATCCCCATTTTCGAGATATTCGAGCTTTTTTTCCAGTTCACCAATGCGGCCCGATTCGAAATAGTAGTTCCAAATCGAATCCTGAAAGCCATTCTCGTAACGACCCGATACGAGGAGTTTGCCGTCCTCGTTCCAGGCATCGTAGGTTCCCGTTTGAATACCGTGGAAAAAATAGCCTTCGTTTTGCTTTTTCCCATTGGGGTAGTAGTAGGTTGTTCTTCCGTGTGGCCTTCCGTTGAAAAATTCTGTTTCCTGAGCGAGAGTGCCATTTTCGTAGAAATACGACCAAAGGTCTTCTTCCTGGCCGAACTCTTTTACTCCTTCGCTTTTCTTGTTTCCGTTTTTCCAATAATTCACTTCAACTTCTTGAGCCATGAGTCCGAAAGGGAGCAGCAAAAGAAGGGTAAGGGTCTTTATGAAAATGCTTTTCATCTGTATATAGTTTGATTTTAAAGTTCAGCTGGAATACCCATAATGCATTATCGCGGTTGATGAGATTTTTTTACCTCACGGGTATTTTATAGTTACAGTTAAATTGTTAAAAGATGATGATTCAGAAGGTGTTGTGCAATTTGCAATGCGTTGGTTGCAGCGCCCTTTCGCAAATTGTCGGCACTAATCCATAGGTTCAAACAATTTTGGCACGATGCATCTCTTCGGATTCTGCCTACCAGAACCTGGTTTTGTTCATTGGCTAAAAGCGGTGTGGGATATTCGTTCCGATCCGGTTGGTCGAATACGGTTACGCCCGGCGTTTCTGCGAGAGTTTGCCGGATAGCTTCGATTTCGAAGGGACGGTGAAATTCGATGTTAGCCGATAGGGAGTGCCCATTTTGAACCGGAACCCTCACAACGGTTGCGCTTACCTGGATCTCCGGCGCGTTAAGGATTTTTCGGGTTTCATGAATTAGCTTTAACTCCTCGCTTGTATTTCCCTCGGCATCGAATTCACCGCCATGCGGAATAACATTCAGGTCGATAGGATGGGGGTAGCAATTCGGATGATCAGTTCCGTTTCGCTCCCCTAGGAGTTGTTGGATGGCTGTATGTCCACTGCCGCTAACTGCCTGGTAGGTAGAGGTTACGATGCGCTTGATTTGCCAGTTCCGGTGCAGACCCGATAGTGCCAAAACCAGTTGAATGGTGGAGCAATTCGGATTAGCAACAATGCGGTGATGGTTTGCCAGCAACCCGGCGTTGATCTCGGGAACAATCAGCGGAATCTCTTGATCCATCCGAAAGGCCGAGGAATTATCGATTACCCAGCAGCCTTTGGCCGCAAATTGGGGTGCAAATTCCTTACTAACAGTGCCTCCCGCTGTGAATATTGCTAAATGTGGCGCTTTCTTCAAGGCGGTTTGAATACCCACTACCGGATAATCTTTCCCTTTGCAGCGAATGGTTTTGCCAAGCGAGCGGGAGGAGGCTACGGGGAGCAACTCCTCAAAAGGGAAATCGAATTCTTCTAAAACTTCCAGGAGCTTCGAACCTACCAGTCCGGTAGCTCCTATCAGGGCGAGACGCATGTAGTTGAATTTTAATGAATTTGGTATTGTTTTAATGCTTGATGATAGTCTTTCTCCTTTCCTTCGGTTACATGATTTAACAGCTCGTGAAATTCCTTACCGTGGTTGAAAAAACGGGTGTGACACAACTCGTGCAGTAGGATGAAGTCGATGAGATGCTCCGGAAGCTTCATTACGTGACAGCTAATTCGAATGTCGCCGTTGCTGCGGCAAGAACCCCATTTCGATTTTGTTTTGCTAATGCTGAGTTCCCGGAATTGAAACCCATGCTTTTGGGCCAACATGTGAATTCTTTCAGGAATATAACTTTTGGCTTCTTGCTCATAAACAAGGGTTTTCGCCTTGAATATAAGTTCCTGAACAAAAGGATCTTGCCAGTTGAGTTCTTTCGGATAGCGAATCTCCATGCGGTTCCCCTCCTGCCTCAATAAACCATTTGCCCGGTTGTCGGCAAGTAAATGAATTTCGGTACTGCGAGTACGATAGGCTTCGTTTGGATTTGGTCCTTCGGTTTTAAAGGAGTGCTTGGCCAACTGTTCCTGTATCCAAAGCTTACGACTTAGAAGGAATTTGCGGGCTTCGGCAAGCGGATAACCGTAAGGAATGGTCATGCGGACCTCGCTCGCTTTGCGCATACTCAATACGAGGTTGCGAGCCCTTTTATGCATTACGAAGTGAACCCAGCCTATGCCTTCGATATGTTCGCGGAAATTCATTCAGGATATAAACTTAAGGCGCTAAAATACAAAATAAGACTTCCCTCCTTCGAAGATGGATGTTCAATTTCGTAAATTTGGACTCTTCCCTTTTCTCCCCTAAAAAGATGGAAGCATGCCTCGCATTTTACACCTAAAATAGGCTCTATGAAGGCGTGCTTTTTATTTCTGGTTGGCTCTCTTGCTGCTATTTTTATTATCGGGTTTATTGCTCCTAAAGCGATAAGTCAAACCGTGATTCAGGATGATTTTTCGGATGGTGATTTGAATCATAACCCAAGCTGGCTTGGCGATACGGGCGTTTTTGTGGTGAATAGTAATCGGGAATTGCAGTTGAATGCTCCGGAAGCGGGGATGTCGAGGCTATTTCATTCAATTAGCTCCAGTGAGTCGATGGAATGGCGTGCCAGGCTTCGAATGGCCTTCTCTCCCAGCGATAATAACCGCATGGAATGGCAGGTTTTAACTTCGCCCGATTCTTCGTCAGCTTTCGTGCTAGCTATGGGAAAAAACGGAAGCGAAGATGCCATCGATTTCTATTTTCGAGGAGCCGACACCGACACCTTGTTAATTGCAGGCGAACCCGGAACCATCGTCGAGACTGATAATGAGTTTTGGATTAAGCTTTCCTACAATAATGGAGGTTGGCGTTTGTGGGCCGATTTTGATGGTTATGGTTGGTATCGCGTTCAAGGCGAAGCTTCGTTCCCTATCATGCAGGATTCTTGGTTAACACAGTTCCTGCTGCAATATACTTCGAGCAATGTAGCGCGCTTCTACCTCGACGATATTTATGTGGGGCCACCCTTGTTGGATAGCATTCCTCCTCGTGTGGAGGAGTGTCGACTGGGAACTGACGGTAGCTTGAAATTGATTTTCTCCGAAATGATGGATAGCACGCTAATCCATGTAAAGCAATCCTATGTCTTATCCGATGTAGGAATGCCGGTGCAGATTGATTATTCTGTAGCAAGCCCTCGGCAAGTTATTTTATGGTTTGAAGAGATGTTGGCTTTCGACCAGTATTATGAGCTGAAAATGAATAGCCTGACCGATACTTCCGGCCTGATGATGGCCGATACTGCGGTGATGATTTTTGAACATCGTCCTGCCCCCTTCGATGTGGTTTTTAATGAAATAATGGCCGATCCTAGTCCACGAGTCGAACTGCCTGAGCGAGAGTACATCGAGCTGTTTAATCGGAGCGAATTCGAACAGCAGCTGAATGCCTATCGCCTGACCGTGGGAAGTCGAAGCTACGCTCTTCCAGAATATACCCTGGCTCCGGGCAGTTATCTTTTCCTCACTTCTGCGGGTGCCTGTCTGGAATATCCGCCCACCTTACCGTGTTTGGAGGTGTTGGGAAATAATGTCGTTAGCAACGAACAAACTTTTCTGCAATTGGTCGATACTCTTGGAGAGGTTATGGCCTTTGCCGAATACCGGGTCGATTGGTTTCCTAACAGTTATCAGGCCGATGGAGGTTGGAGCTTGGAGTGCATCGACCCGGAGAATTTTTGTGGTGGGAAGAATAATTGGAGCGTATCAACTCATTTTTGGGGAGGAACGCCCGGCAAGAAAAATAGCGTGTTGGAGGTTAATCCTGATTTTGAAG
The DNA here is from genome assembly GCA_937954085.1 of uncultured Bacteroidota bacterium. Lineage (GTDB taxonomy): Bacteria > Bacteroidota > Bacteroidia > Bacteroidales > M50B96 > M50B96. The sequence goes on along the minus strand of CALGAK010000124.1, from coordinate 74,183 downwards.
ATTTCAGGCTAATTCGGGGCTTCTTTCTAGATTCGACCAGCTTGCAACTCGTCTTTTCGAAAAGCGTCGATTGGCTTCGCTTTAGCGAGGCAAATTGGCCTCCTAACTGGCCTTTGCCCGATAGTATTTCGAGTTCCGACCCGCTTCTGCGGACAATGAATTTCTATTTTTCACCAAACGACTCGGTTTTTCATCTAACGGAGTTTACTCTTTCCGGCATGCGCGATGTATGTGGTAATAGCTTGTTGCCCGGAACGGTTCGCTTAGCTTTCCCCCAGTACCCGGAACCGGGCGATGTGGTAATCAATGAGTTGTTGTTTAACCCATTTGAAAACGGCGTCGATTATGTCGAGCTCTATCATCGGGGCGATAAGGTGGTGGACTTGAAGCAATTTCGTACAGCTCGTTACGATTCCGACGGACAAAGTTACACTCAGGTTGCACCCTTAAGTGCAGGTACTTATTTGCTTTTCCCGGGCGATTATTTTGTCCTCACCACAAATAAAGAGCTGGTGATGGACCATTATCCCAGTCACAATGCCGGAGCATTTCCGGAGTTTGAATCCTCCTTGCCAACTCTTAGCAACGAAGCCGGTTCATTCCTCTTGCTCGATCAAGGCATGCAGCTAATCGATGTGCTTGTTTACGAAGATGACTGGCAACATCCTTCGCTCGCCGATCCAAAAGGAGTTGCCTTGGAACGGGTACATCCCAATTGGCCTTCTGCTGAGCAAACAACCTGGGCATCGGCTGCTGAAACCGTCGGATTTGGAACGCCCGGACTGCCTAACTCACAGTGGCAGTCGACCGAACCGCAGCAGCATGATTTTTATCTGGAAAACAGAGAGTTTTCGCCCGACCGAGATGGCTTGAACGATTACCTCTTTCTTCATTATCGGTTCGATGAGCCGGGCTACTTCCTTCAGGTGAGCATTTTCGATAGTCAGGGGCGATACGTTCGAAGCTTATCGGATTATGTGCAAGTCGCGCTTAGCGGTCAACTCTCCTGGGACGGGACTCATGATTCCGGAGGGCTATTGCCAATGGGGGTGTATTTGATCCATCTGGCTTATTTTCATCCGAATGGGAAGAAAGGAGAAAAGACCTTGAGCGCGGCGCTGGTTTATCCTTAGGAGCCTTTATGCGCTTTCAGTTTATTTCGGAGTTTTAGCTCTGTTTTGTAAGTGTTTTCTAAAAAATGTCATGTTTGTGAATTATTCCATGGATTTGTTTAAATCACTGATAAATAATGATTTTAAGGTGTTTTGGCAGGGTTAGTACGATAAGTAATTTTTCTTAATTCTAAATAAGAAAAAGCTTAATTTTATTCAGGTGATTCGATTGGTTCAAACTTTCTTCTTGTAAAAGAAACACCTCGGCACTCAATCATTAAGATTTCATCCATGGTACTTACTGCTTAATTTTTTCCGACATGAAAACGAAGGCATCCCTAATCGGGTTTCTCCTCATTTTGTGGTGTGGGGTATTGCCCGCACAAACCATTTACTCGACCCTTAGTGGCGGCGACTGGAACGATACCCTTACTTGGGTTGGATATGAAATTCCGACTTATACCGACGATGTTGTTATAGCAGGACCGGTTACCATTATTCCTGATTTTAATTGGACGTATTGCCACCATTTGAACATCCAATCGGCCGGTTCTTTAACCGGAGGATCCAATGCATCCTTGCGGGTATATGGAAATCTGACTAATTACGGAGTCCTTGCTTCCTCCGGAGCCAGCAACCTTAACATTACCTTGTGGGGCAATCTTTCGAATCATGGTACACTAGCCTTAGGCCAGCTCGATTTCTCCGGAGGAAACGATAAGTCACTTTTTTCGCTGCTGGATTTAACCATTCAACAACTGAATGTAAACGATACCTGCGACTTGATTCTTGCTAGTAATATTCGTCTCATCAATTGCGAATTAAGTTGTTATGGAGTCAATAAGGGAGTCCTGCTGCAAAATCATCAGTTGGAATTTTATGGAGGATATTTACGCGGCAATTTATACGGCGATGGTTCGGTGAAATTTCAGGATGAAGCCTATTTATACGATGCCAGGCTATATGGTAATGTTAGCTTACTTGGAGAAGTAATATGTTGGGCAACTTCGTATTTTTATGGCAATATTAGTTTGCAGGATACACTTTACAACAAACCCGATGCTTATTCCAACGAACTGCGAATCTATGGCGATTTCGTTAATAATGGGCTTATTACGCAAGAAACCGGCTTTAATTTTTCCGTTTCGTTTTATGGCAATTTGACGAATAATGGAATAATCGAATTGTTTCGGATGAGTTTTGAGGGCGACAAATCGCATACGATTCATTCATCAAATGCTCTTAATCCTCAGTATTTCACGATTTCTTATTCAGATACCTTACTCGCGAATAGCGATTTACTGGTTTATAATTCTGCTTTCGAAATAAATGTTCATGGATTGCTGTACCTGAATGGAAATGATTTAACGCTGCATGCATCGTCGCTCTCCGGTAAACTGTTTGCTCAGGGTGGAAACCTGGTTTTCGAAGATGATTCTTGGATAACGCAATGTTGGATCATGGACCAAATAAGCCTGCTTGGTAAGGTTCAGATTGGAGGAGGGGATTGCCGCTTCTATAACTACACCTTGGTTCAGGACACTCTCCAGTCTCGTGTTGGCGGAGCTGAAGTGCAATTTTTTGGTCCATTGGTCAATAAAGGGGTGATACAAAATGGTGCAATTAACCTCCCGATAAAAGCTTACAGCACGGTAATCAACGAAGGCGTATTCGATAATTATAGCCTCGCCTTTCAAGGTTCTAACCCTCAAAGCTTAAAAACCAAACAAGCCATCAGCGTCGATTACCTTACCCAAAATAATCCTGCGGGTGTAGTGGCCGATTCTATCGTTTCTCTGGAAAATGTTTGGCTAAATGGTGGAAATAATCCGATTCATCTCGGTGTCGAAGGAATTCGATTCGATAGCGTTGTTGTAAATAATGTGTGGTTTTATGCCGACTCCGCTTTTATCTTTCAAACCAATACGAGCTATTTGTCGTCCTGTAACAGTTATGGTCCACTCGAATTCCGTGGCAATGTCAAACTGTATGGAGGAGGGAATCATTTTTACGAACAGGTGGTGATTAAAGACACACTCTCTACCTCTTACAATTACTACGGAACCCAGGCTTACTTTCACGGAGCATTGGTGAATGAAGGTCGGATTATGGGTAATTCCTTTCAACTGAATGCTTATGCCGACCTTGTTAATCATGGAGTTTGGGAAAACGACGTGATTCGACTAGTGGGTTCAGGGATTCAGAATATCACCTGCTCCGAGCCGTTCTCGGTTTCGCAAATCAGCTCCACCGATACAGCTGGATACCTCAATATGCTTAGCGATTGGAAATTACACCAGGTTACACTCAGTTTAACTTGGGAAGAATTGCACCTGAATGGAAATCAACTCTATCTCGACAGTTCCAGCATACACCAAGCGGAATTGTGGGCCGGGGGTGGATCTCTTTACCTTACAAACAATTCCTACCTATACACCATGAATGCCCACGAATCGATGTCTTTGCATGGAATCGTTCAAACACTGGGCGACCAGATTCATTTCTATGGTCCGGTTGAAGTAATGGATACCTTGCAAAAATATCCCGCCTATTACTCCAGTCTTGTTTATTTTCACGACGATGTGGTGAACTACGGTTTAATTCACTCCGATCTTTACACCGGAGTGTATGGAGACATCGATAATCAAGGGGTATGGAGCAATGTTCAGCTTTCTTTGGCTGCCACTCAGCAACAGGTAATGAAAGGTACTCAACCATACTCCTGCAATATGTACATTCCCAATGCAAGTAACACGGTGGTTTTAGAAAGCCCGGTGAGCTGGCAAGGGGTGTCGCTGAGTGGTCAAATGGGAGCCTTCAATTTGAACGGGTACGAACTCTCGTTGGCAGGAGGGAATTTGCACGATGTCCAATTTTATGGATACCAAGGAGCTATTCGGGGTGCCGATGGGGCTTATTTGTATCACAACAACTTCTACGGTCCACTCGAATTAAGAGGAAATCTGGCTTTTCATGGAACCGAGAATTCCTTCTATGAGGAAATTACAATAAAAGATACCCTGAGTAAACACCCGGATTATTACCATTCATCGGTAAGCTTTTACGGCGATTTGATCAATGAAGGTCTGATAACTGGTACTAATTTTTCTGTCCTTCTTCATGCCGATTATTACCACCAAGGTTACGATGCGATAACCCGCTTCGATTACGTCGGGAATGTCGATCAATACCTGTATTTGGTCGATGAGCAAATGCTTCATTCTCAGGTAAGAATGAATGCGAGCATGGCCGGCGCTGCGAGCTACGAATGGTTCCGAAACGATACTTCGCTCGTTACGCTTAACCTCCCAAGTTATGCGAATCCTGGCTCGCTTAACCTCATTACAACCGATACCATCGATTCGAGTTACCTGGGAAGCTATTATTGTCAAACCGATTTGGGAAATTCGCGCACTATTTTCATTCAACATTTGTATGAAAACTTTTTGGTCGATCTGGGTCCCAATCAAGTTATTTGTGAAGGGGATTCGCTGTATCTAACGGCTACAATCCAAGGAGGCAACCCTCCTTTCTCCTATGTTTGGTCAACCGGACATACCATTCCCGAAATTTCTCTCTTGCCCGCAGTGGCCGATACATTTTTCGTGCTCGTAACCGATGCCTTCGGAGCAATAACGGCCGATACCTTGCTGGTCGAGGTGCTTGAAACTCCTGCTTTCCAACTTCCTGCCTCAGCAGCAATCTGTCAGGGCGATTCCTTGATGCTTATGCCAGGTATTTCCGGTGCCTCTTATCTCTGGTCCACCGGTTCCACGGACGAAAATCTGTGGGCGACCGAGTCGGGGGTATATAGCTTAACCCTCACAGCTGGCAATGGATGTGCTTTTTCACAAACTACCGACTTAGTTGTTCATTCCTTGCCGATTATTCCTCTGAATGCCGAAGAAGAAGCTTGCGAAGGGAACAGCATTGTACTCGATGCCGGAAATTTTGCTTCTTACGAATGGAGTAACCAAGCAACTACGGCTACGCAAACTATTTGGCAAACTGGTACCTATGCACTCACTGTTACCGACTCCAATGGTTGCTCGAATAATGCCTCTGTATTGGTTAGCATTCATCCGAATCCGGTGGTTGATCTAGGGGCTGATTTCGATCTATGGCTGGGCGACACGGCGCTGCTTGCAGCTCCTTCGGGTTATGCCTCCTATGCTTGGTCGAACGGCGAAACGCAGGCTGAAATTCAGGTTACATTGGGTGGGACGTATCAGCTTACCGTTACGAACTCCTATGGTTGCAGTAGTTCCGATGCCGTCACCATCACCCTAATCGACCCCTCGAATCTGCCTACTTGGACTTACACGAATACGGGCATTCAACACACGATTCTGTTCGAAGAAACAGCCTCTGTTATGTTGAACATGGATCCGGTGCCGGTAGGTAGTTACATCGGAGTATTTTATACGGTCAATGGGAATTTGACCTGTGGAGGATATACGATTTGGGAAGAGCAAACCACCGCTCTCACAGCTTGGGGTAACGATACCTTGAGCGCCCAAAAAGATGGATTTGATCCGGGTGAAACCATGATTTTTAAATTGTGGATTCCCGGCATTCAAGAAGAGTACATCGCTTCGCCCATTTATTATCCGCAAACCATGATGCCCAACTTGGGTCAGTTTGCCGAAAATGGTCTCAGTGGAGTTTGGGAATTAAGTGCCTATTCTTTCGTTACTCAAAATTATCAAGTCCCGGCTAACTGGAGTTATATCTCTACCTACGTGGAATTGTTCGATCCGGCTATTCCGGCATGGATGCAAAGTATTGCCAATGAGTTAATTATTTTGAAGTCGGATATCGGGCAGATCTATTGGCCACCGTTTATCCTGAATCCGTTCAATGCCGAAGTGGGGAAAGCTTATCAGGTTAAGGTGAGTGCTCCCACTACTTTAAGCTCTTTTGGTGAGCCGGTTGTACCGGAAGAGGTCGATCTGAACTTGCCGGCCGGTTGGAGTATGTTGGGCTATTTGCGACAAGAACCAGGTTCAATCGAAACCATTATGTCGCCTTACGATAATCAAATTGTGATAATTAAAAATACTGCCGGAGGGGCTTATTGGCCTGATTACGGATTGAATACGATTGGAAACATGAATCCGGGCGAAGGCTATTACATCAAAACCTGGAATGCTTTTACATTTACTTATCCCGCCAACTCGCTGGCGCTTAAGCAGGAAGAAATCCTCTTGCAGAATCCGGTTCATTTTACAGCAATTCCTGCTACCGGCAACAGCATGAGTCTGTTAATTCTTCCGGAAGCCTGGCCAATGACTCCTGTCGAAGGCGATGAAATTGCCGTTCGGAACAGCTCCGGACAATGGGTCGGTTCCGTCGTGATTCAACACAGGCAGGCTTATATGTCGATTTGGGGCAAGGACGAATGGCTCGGATCGGAAAGTGGCCTCGATGCAGGAGAGCCTTTTGAGTTGGTTTGGTGGTCGAAGGCAACTAAACAGGAATTTCTTGCCAATAAAATCGAGTTTTTATTGGGGCAGGGAAGGTATGAGTTGGATGGAATAGCGGTGGTTTCTTCTCTTCAATTTGAGGAAGTGAATACACCTCAATTAAAGGTTTTTCCCAATCCTGCAAGCGATAGAATTACCCTATCGTTTACTGGAAAACAGGACGTTGTTCAGCTAAGTGTGTACAGTGCCACTGGAGAGGAAGTAATGACTCAAAGCCTTCAGGGGAAATGGCCAACCGATTTGTCGGTAAGCGATTTAGCACCAGGCAGCTACACCATCCGCCTTAAAACTGCCGATGGGGAGTGGAATCGAACGTTTTTAAAAATCGATTAATTCCGGCTTTTTAAGGCTGATAACTCAAGGTGTCGATGATGGATTTGCCAATGAGCAAGCTTTCGTCAATTTCCTGAATGAGTGGATAATAGCTTTGATCGTCGAAAATACTACGAGCAATTTGTGCATGAATCATGGTGCGAATAATCTTCTCGGAGCGCTTCCAATCGGAGGAAGATGGCTTGATATCTTTCGAGGCAGCAAAATCTAAAAAGGATTCATGCAGGTTGCGCTTATCCAACAATTTAACTAAGGATTTGTAATCGCCGGTAGCTACTAATTCACTGCGGTGTCGGTCGGCGTATTGAAATCCAAACTGATATATGAGCCCACGATTTCGCACTTTGATATAAAAATCGCTAAGTGGCAAGGTGTCTATCGCAACGATGTGGTCGGGTGTGATTCCTCCCCCTCCAAAAACTTGTTTCCCTTTTGGGGTTAAGTAAACAGTGGTGTCGCTGGTGGAATTGCTGGAGTCGGCTGCTAGCTCATTCCATTGGCTCAAATCGGGATGTCCGAAGGGCATGTCGTCCTGTTTGCCGTTTTCATAAGGTGTTTGGATACTCCTTCCGGTTGGCGTAAAGTATCGGGCAATGGTAAGTCGTAAAGCCGAACCGTCGGGGAATTCCCGTTGCTCCTGCACCAAGCCTTTTCCGTAGCTCCGGCGGCCCACAATCACTCCCCGGTCGTTATCCTGGATAGCACCTGCGAATATTTCGCTGGCACTGGCCGACCATTCGTCGATGAGAACTACTACGGGTGTATTGGTAAAGCGACCCCCCGATTTGGATAGCGATTCACTTCGCGGACGCGCTTTCCCTTCGGTGTAAACAATGAGCGTTCCGGCCTCGAAGAACTCATCGATCATTTTGATGGCCATTTCCATGAAACCACCACTATTCCCGCGCAAATCGACAATCAGTTTTTCCATCCCCTGCGCCAATAATCGATCCCCGGCATCGATAAACTCCTGATACGTATTCCGGGCAAAACGATTCATTTTAATGTATCCAACTTTCTCGTCCATCATGTAAGCTACATCCAGACTGTAAATGGGAATTTTATCGCGGGTGATGCTGAAGGGAAGTAGCTCCTCGTCGCCATAACGCTGAATGGAAATATCAACAACTGTCCCCTTTTTCCCTTTGAGTAAGGACATTACTGTTTCGGTGGTCACTCCAACTCCGGCAATGAGGCTATCGCCTACCTTTATAATACGGTCACCAGCTAAAATGCCTACTTTTTCCGACGGTCCACCCGGAATCGGATGAACGATAACCACCGTATCTTCCCGTAAATTAAACTGAACGCCAATACCATCGAAAGCTCCATGCAACTGTTCGTTGGTGAACTCTAAATCTTGCGGCGGAATGTACACCGAATGCGGATCGAGTTCTTCCAGTATTTTCGGAATCATCAATTCCACCAGGTCTTCCTGATGGATGGTATCGACGTACTCTTCTTCGATGTAGTTTAAAACCGATTGTAATTTATTATGCTGCGGGTAGATTGAAATTGCCTTTGAGTTTCCATTAAAATTGAGCTGGTTTCCAATTAGAATACCTGCAATAAGCAAGAGAGCAAAAACCAATGGAAGGTAGTATTTCGAGAAGGGTTTGGACATGATTAAAAGATTCTAAAAAATAAAAGCGCATACAGGTAAAATCGCGCGATGCGGACCAGAGCAAAGCTAAGAAATCGCACTGCCGGGAAGCGCAAAATACCGGCAATAGAGGCTACTACGCCCCAGGGTAAGGGGAAAAGGGCCGCCAGAATAATGAGGATTCCTCCCCATTTTTTAAACAAACCAATGTAATTGGAAAATTTGCGGGTAATATAGGTTTGTATTCGAGGCTGAAGATAAAGGAGCTGCCCGATACCGAATGCAGCATAGCCTCCCAAATAGGAAGTAATGGCTAATCCGCTTACAATGAGCCACGGATTAAAGGTGTGTTGTGCCCAAAGGACCAGCAAATCGGGGGGTAATAAACCAATAACCGATTCCGAGAAGAAGAAAATGATGAGAACCTGCCACTCACTGAGGTGTTCGAGCATTTCCTCGAAGAGGGTTTCGAACTCAATGATGTAGGTTTCAATAAGGTAAAAAGCGAGGATGAATAAACCGAGAAAGGCTGATACCTTCAGCCCATTTACCAGCATGAATCGGTACAAACCGCTCCTGCGGTAATACACATGATAAACCTTAAGTCGCTCCCAAATTCGAATCAATCGTTCGCTTCCTGACACGGGTTAGTTGTTAAATAGGTTCAATACTTCTTGGATCGATGGGAATGTATTTCGATAAACATGTTCCAGCTCGGTAGGTTTAAACCAGGCCACCTCACTAATATCTTCTTCGGTTTGAGGAACCGCTTGCTCCTGGCCGGTATGCTTTACTTTGAACCAGGTTGTTTCCTTTAAGACTAATTTGTTTTTCAAACGATAAGTGTGGTAAGTTCGAGTAAGGAGGTGGAGTATTTGCAGTTGGCGCAGACCACATTCTTCCTCTAACTCTCGAAGGCAAGCAGCTTCGGTCTCTTCTCCCGGCTCAATCTTACCTTTCGGTAAATCCCATTTGCTGCGGCGAAAAATGAAGAGTAATTCGCCATTTTCATTTTCAATCACCCCGCCCGAAGCTCGAATGAATTCAATCTTGTTGTGTGTAAAGCTGAATAGTTCTTCCGGATGTGGATGAATTAAGTAAGCAGTTAAGTCGAGTCGATTTTCCTGATACTGAAGCAGTAAATCCACAATCTCCTCCATGCTTCGGTCTTCAAGCACGAGAGCCGATTTTTCTGCTGTTTCCGGAATTTCCTTACTGAGGTAAACTACTCCCCGTTCGAAGTGGATTTTTATCATCGAATCGCTGCTTTTTCCAATCATTTCGGCTTGCTAAGGGGGGCGAATTTAGCGTATATTTGCGTGAAAATTTGTTAAATGATTCATACAGCATGGAGGATTTCTCACGCAGCATAGCCAGTATTCTACTTCAGATTGAAGCCGTTAAAATTGAACTTCAGAAACCCTTTACCTGGGCGTCGGGGTGGAGGTCGCCCATTTATTGCGATAACCGGAAAATCCTATCCTTCCCTCGTGAGCGCAGCATCGTTACCAAAGCCTTTGCCTCCATGGTGAAAGAACGTTTCCCCGAGGCCGAATACCTTGCCGGGGTTGCAACGGGTGCCATCGCACACGGTGTACTGGTCGCACAGGAACTGAACTTGCCATTTGTGTACGTGCGTTCAGCGCCTAAAGCTCATGGACTCACGAACCTCATTGAAGGGAAAATAGAACCGGGTAAAAAAGTAGTCGTGATCGAAGACTTAATTTCTACCGGAGGAAGCAGTTTGCAGGCAGTGGAAGCACTACGGACAGCCGGCATGGAAGTGTTGGGTATGTTGGCCATTTTTAACTACAGCTTTGATGTTTCCCAGAATCGCTTTCAGGAAGCTAACTGTCCGGTTTATACACTTAGTAACTACCATGCCCTCATCGATTTGGCCTTAGACGAAGGTCGCTTCGCTACTTCCGACCTCGAATCGCTTCGGGCCTGGCGAGTAGCTCCCGATCAATGGGGTCTGTCCTTATAAAAACTCGACCTCTTTAAAACTGACAATCCAGTAAGAACCATTCTTGCGCTCCAGTAAGAGTTGCCCAAATTCGTTCACTCCGCGAATGCGTCCTTCGAAAATGAGATCGCCCGATTGGTAGGTGCTCCACTCATCAAACCGATATAGGTGTTGCAAGTATTCCTCGTGCATGAGGCGGCGGTCCCCGGAACGAAGTCTGGCATAGCCTGCATTGAGCCGGTCGATTAATTTGTTCATTTCTGTTTGCGGATGATAACTAGCCTGAGTGATGGTGCGCAACGAAACGGGTCGGCCGGCTTGCTCTGAAAAATGCTCCTGATTCAGGTTTAATCCAATTCCTACAATCGAATGCGAAAGTTGGTCGCCATGAACACTATGCTCGATGAGCATTCCGGCAATTTTTTTATCTCCAAAGAATAAATCATTGGGCCATTTAATTTTAAACCCCTCAGCAAAAGAATGCAAATACTCGTGAATAGCAAGAGAGACCATTTTTGCAATTTCAAATTGCTCCGATGCATTTAAAAAATGGGGCTTCAGGATAAAACTGAAGAGGAGATTCTCCCCAGCGGCACTCTCCCAATGATTTTTAGAATAGCCTCTTCCTTTTATTTGAAAATCGGTGCGCAAAACCAAGCCTTCTTCAACCGATTCTGTTCGCAATAATTTCGATAAGGACAAATTGGTCGAATCGAGACTTTCTGCATAGCGTATTTCTTTTCCAATCATGAGTCGCGGTTTTTTTAGTAAAGCTACTCGCTTTAGGGATTGAATGCGCATCTCCGACGGAATATTTCATAGCTGGCGTTTCTTTTTTTTACTCGGTCCGTAGCATTTTTTTTTAGTCTGATAATGCTACCGATTGGTTGGTCGCTGGCAACTTGCTTACTGCTTTTACCTTTAGACTTGTTTCCCGATTTTCTGAAACCTAGATCGATCAAAGTCTTTTTTAATCCATTGAGTCGCTTTAGCGCTGAAGCCTTCCAATCCTATTTTTTCGTATTCGTGAATCAGCGTTCCACTAACACGATAAGTTGTTCTTTCGGTCCGGATTACTAATTCATTTCTCAGCCAACACATTCTCGAAAAGTTAGCACAGTAGTACAAAGAAAAATTAGGAAAATTTAATAGCCATAAAGCGAGACGATTTAGGCTGATGCTCCTAAAAATCGATTAAATTTGCGGAAATTGTAAAACATGACTAAACCCACAGATAATCAAGAAATAAACCAGATGCTTTCGGTGATTTTAGAATCCCTGAAAGAGAAGAAAGCTCAAGACCTAGTGAGCATCGATTTTAAAAGCTTAAACCTTTCCCTTTGCGATTATTTTGTAATAGCCCATGCTACTAGTACTACTCAGGTACATGCGATGGCGCATCATATTCAAGATCAAATGAAGGAAAAGCTGGGCATGAGGCCTGCTTTTGTCGAAGGAATGGAAAATGCAGAATGGATTATTCTGGATTATTTAGACATTGTAATCCATCTGTTTTTAGAAGACAGTCGGAAATTCTATGATTTAGAATCGTTGTGGGCCGATGCTGCTTTAGAACATCACTACGATTAAACTTTTCAAAATAAAAGCAGTTTATAGCCTAAACCCATCCAGGCTTAAAGAACTTGAATATTATGTCGGAAAATAAAAAACAAGAAAACAATAATCAGGGTAAATTCGGATTCAATCGACCCAATCCCGATGGCGCACCCAATGGAAAACCCAAATTCAATGTGTATTGGGTCTATGGTGCTATTATACTCGCCATTTTATTGCTGCAATTCTACTCCACTGGTCCGTCGGCTACCGAGGTTTCGTGGCGCAAGTTTCGCGACGAAATGTTACGTCCGGGCGACGTAGAGCGTGTCGTGATCGTCAATGGCAAAACTGCCGAAATTTACATTAAATCCGATCGCTTATCGGGTAGCAAATACGACGATGCCAAGTCGAGCTCAGGAGTGGGAGGAGCATACGGACCGCAGTATTTCATAAGCATTGTATCGGCCGATTCGTTTGAGAAACGCATGGAAGAAGCGCAAGCCGACTTGCCCGAGGCCGATCGCATTTATGCCGGAGCCGAAGAACGGAAAAATTTCATGGATATGTTCGGTTGGCTCTTACCCATTGTGGTTCTGGTGGCTGTTTGGATTTTTATTCTCCGCCGAATGGGAGGAGGCTCAGCTGGTCCCGGAGCTATTTTCAATGTTGGTAAATCGAAAGCCCAACTTTTCGATAAGGAATCCGAAATTAAAATCAACTTTAAAAACGTTGCCGGTTTAGAAGAAGCCAAAACCGAAGTAAAAGAGATTGTCGATTTCCTGAAAAATCCGAAAAAATACACCGACTTGGGAGGAAAAATCCCGAAAGGTGCTTTGCTCGTAGGTCCTCCCGGAACGGGTAAAACGCTTTTAGCTAAAGCAGTTGCCGGCGAAGCGCATGTGCCATTTTTTAGTCTTTCGGGTTCCGATTTTGTCGAAATGTTTGTGGGTGTTGGTGCATCGCGTGTGCGCGATCTCTTCAAGCAAGCTAAAGAGAAGGCCCCTTGCATTATCTTTATCGATGAGATTGATGCCATTGGCCGGGCTCGTGGTAAAAACCCCAATATGGGAGCCAATGACGAGCGTGAAAATACACTGAATCAGTTGCTTACCGAGATGGACGGTTTTGGAACCAATCTCGGTGTAATCATCCTAGCGGCGACTAACCGTGCCGATATCCTCGACCGTGCTCTGTTGCGCGCCGGACGATTCGACCGACAAATCAGTGTTGAGCTACCCGATTTAAAAGAGCGTCAGGAGATATTCAAGGTGCATCTTAAACCGATTAAATACGATAAAGAGAACATTGATATTAGCTTCTTTGCAAAACAAACACCCGGTTTTAGTGGAGCCGATATCGCCAATGTGTGTAACGAGTCGGCACTTATTGCAGCTAGGCGAGGAAAGAAATTAGTTGAAAAGCAAGATTTCCTCGATGCCATCGATCGGGTTATTGGCGGTTTGGAGAAGAAAAATAAAATTATCACCGCACAAGAAAAGAAAACCATCGCCTATCACGAGGCCGGTCATGCTACCGTTAGTTGGTTAATTGAACATGCCAACCCGCTGGTTAAGGTAACCATCGTGCCACGCGGAAAAGCTTTAGGAGCCGCCTGGTATTTGCCCGAGGAGCGGCAAATTACTACCCGCGAACAGATCCTCGATCAGATTTGTGCTACTCTCGGAGGCCGTGCATCGGAAGAAGTTAATTTTGGAAAAATCTCCACCGGCGCGTTGAACGATTTAGAACGAGTTACTAAACAAGCCTATGCGATGGTGAGTTATTTTGGTATGAGCGAGAAAATTGGAAATGTTTCCTTCTTCGATTCCATGGGGCAAAGCGAATATGCATTTAATAAACCCTACAGCGAAGAGACCGCCGAATTAATCGATAAAGAAGCGAAATCCATTATTGAGGAACAGTACCTTCGGGCCATTAATATTTTAACCGAGAACAAAGATAAGCTCACCGAACTGTCCGAATTACTGCTCAAGCGGGAAGTGATTTTTACCGAGGATTTGGAAAAGATTTTTGGTAAGCGCGATTTTGGAAAAACCCGTTGGGAAGAGATTGAGGAACTCAATCATGTTGAGGCGGACCGTAGCGACGGCTCGGAATCCGACTTACCCATAGTCGGTGAGGAAGGCTCCATGACAGATATCAAACCAGAGGAAGAAATAAATCAGGCTGAAAGCGGGAAAAAATCATCGAAAACCGAAGAAAATCAGACCGATATTGCTTGATTGAACGGCTAAATGTTCGTATCTTCTTACTCCATTTTAAATGTTCACTGTTATGGAAAAAAATTGGGTTCTCGTTTATTCGGCAGGTGATATTTTTCATGCCGAATTGCTCAAAGCTAGGCTAAGCGACGAAGGAATCGTTTGCGACATCATTAATAAAAAGGATTCTTCCTTTGCTTTTGGCGATGTTGAAGTGTACGTTTATTCAACCGACGAAGAAAAAGCCAGAGCGATTATTCATGAGTTCGAAGCAAACTAAGTTCAACGATCTCCTGGTACGAAGCATCACCGGTTTAATTTTTCTGGTAGTAGTAGTAGGAGCTACGCTTTGGAATGTTTATTCCTTTCATGTTTTATACCTCCTCCTCGTTATGCTTGGGCTGAGGGAATATTTTGCTCTCGTTAAAAAAGGAAGTGCTAATCCGGAACCGATTAGTTCCTACTTGGCAGGCCTAAGCCTTTACGTTGGAATTGTTCTGGTATCGATTCAATTAATGCCGCTTCACTTTCTCCCACTCTTTTTCCTTCCAACCATTTTCCCTCTCATTATTGAGCTGTATCGAAAAAAAGAATTTCCCCTGAACAACATCGCTTGTTTCTTCTTCGGCTTGGTTTATTTGGTAATCCCTTTCGCCTTGCTCAGTTCCTTGGCCGTGGCCGGTGATGGTATAGAAAGCTTCGATGCTAAACCGGTTCTTTTATTATTCGCATTTATTTGGGTGTACGATAGCGCAGCTTATATTTTCGGGATAAGCTTTGGCAAACATCGCTTGTTGGAACGCATCTCTCCCAAAAAATCCTGGGAAGGTGCTATCGGCGGAGGGTTAACGACCTTAGTCTTTGCGTGGGGACTTTCCACTTTTTCCAATCAGTTTACTTTGAACCAGTTCCTCGTTATTGCTGCCATTATGATTGTATTTGGTACACTGGGCGATTTGTTCGAATCGATGCTCAAACGCAGCCTCAATATCAAGGATTCTGGCAATTTGCTCCCCGGTCATGGAGGAATTCTCGATCGTTTTGATGCATTATTGCTCTCCATTCCAGCGGTATGGATATATTTGCAGTTTGCCTAAATCAGCATCAAGATGAAAATTCATAAGGAAGGGTATCCTACCATCTTCATTGTATTCATGTTTTTATTACTCCTTCTGTCGGGGCTAAAATTTGCCGGAGTGCCCGAATGGTTGTGGTATGCATTCTGGGGCCTTAGTCTGGCTTTTTTCCTTTTTATCGTGTCCTTTTTTCGCTCTCCTAAGCGAGTAGTCGAAGCAGCTGCGAACCAACTCATCGCTCCTGCCGATGGAACCGTTGTGATTATCGGCGAAGTGGAAGAACCAGAGTATTTTAACGATAAACGCCTGCAAATCTCCATCTTCATGAGTCCGCTCAATGTGCATGTGAACTGGATTCCATTCAGCGGCCTGGTAAAGTATTTTAAATATCATCCCGGAAAATACCTTTACGCTCGTTTACCCAAAGCTTCCACCGACAACGAACGCACTACTCTAGTTGTAGAGGCCGATAATGGCCGAGACTACATGGTACGTCAAATTGCAGGTTTACTGGCCCGACGCATTGTGCACTACAAGAAAAAGGGCGAGCTGGTAACTCGAGGCGAAGAGTTTGGATTTATCAAATTTGGGTCGCGGGTCGATGTCTTTCTCCCCCTCGGAAGCAAGGTCTTAGTTGAACTGAATCAGCGAGTTAGCGGCAAAGAAACGATTCTCGCCGAATGGTAAGTAGTACGATTGGTTGATTCAGCAATTTCTTTTAAAAGGGACTAATACCTATTGCCTAATTACACCATTAGTCAATCTGATTACAGTGCTGATTGCAAATGTTCGATAAGAATTGAAGTCCCAAACCCATCTAGTTTGTCTGCTGTTTTTTATTTCGGGATGAATCCTTACTCGAAATGAAAGGATATAATCACCAAATTCGAAATGAGTTTCTCAATTGAGTTGGTGAATTGCGAACCATCTGGTCGCAGCACATTGTTTAAGCCTACAGCATACTTGATTTCGGTCGAAAACTTAAAGTAGGGTAAGTAGTAATCGACACCAAAACCTAGCTCGTAATACACATCGTGCCTGTCGAGCAAAATCATGGGCTGAAGCTCTTCTTTAACTTCATCGCGCGAGGCTAAATCGATGCGATAATTTATTCCAGCCAGCAGATAAGGTCGGTAATTATTGATTCGTTTGGCTTTGTATTTCAAAAGGAAAGGAAATTCTAAAAAGGTCGATTCCACTTGCATGGTCTTTTTGTAGAAGTTCATACCATCGCGCATGAGGTATTCGAGGTTACGCTGACCGAAGGTTATCCCCGGAAGAAAGCGTAGGTCGAGGTAAGGCATGAGTCGCAGGTTACTAACAATGCCCAGATTGAAACCTGCTTGCCGCACATTGTTGACGGCATACACGGAATCGAAACTGGTGATTCGACGATCGTTGTATATGTCGAAGTCCATTGAATTTAACCCGATAGTAAAGCCAAAATGCCAGCGATCCAAATCGTATAAGGGTGTATTCAAAGGCTTGGTATGTTGTCCTAAAGCAGGAAACATGCCTAGGCCTAAAAGAATGATTAACAAGAGTTTTTTTCCGGGCATTAGTGTGCGTTTTGCTGTAATTCAATGAGCCGTTTGTTGTCGGATAGCAAACGGATGTGTATCCGTAAACAATCCTCGGGCAATAATTCCTCAATCAACTCCGGCCATTCTATGAAACAGTATTCTTCTCCAAAAAAGTATTCTTCGTAGCCAAAATCATATACTTCGTCGATGGTTTCGATTCGATAAAAATCGAAATGATAAACCAAGTGATTATTCGGAAGTTCGTATTCATTAATAAGGGAGAAGGTGGGACTGGTAACCGTTTCTGCCGCTCCCAATTGCTTGCAGAGCGACTTGATTAGGGTTGTTTTTCCAACGCCCATCTCGCCGTAAAATGCCAATACTCTTGCCCCTTCCAAATTGCTGTGTAACCACGCAGCTGCAGCTTCGATATCGGCCAATTGATTTACCAGAAATGAACTCATCCTTCTCGCTTATTGATTAATCGGGTTTCGATGTAAGGCGAATACTTGCCAATTACTGCTTGATAAAGTTTTTACTTACCCGAATGTTTTTCGACTCAACGCGACAAAGGTAATTACCTGCCGGAAGACTTTCGACATTCAGTCTGAAATTCGCCTGAGCGAAACTTTCCTGCAGCCATGTTTTTCCGTCCATCGAAAGAATCGTTACGGCATACTCGCTAGCCTCCCACTTGGCTTCAAACTGTAGTTCGCGGCTAACCGGATTTGGGTACAGATTGAGCTCGTGTGTATGAGCAGTCGTTTCAGAAATGCCAATTTGGGGAAACACCTGAGCAACCGACTCGATATGTGTGCTGTAAACTCCTTGTCCGTAAGTTCCAACTACCACCAAGCCATCGGTTTCGCGCACTTTAATATCCTCTACAATCGATTTTCCAAAAGCATCGCTACCCAATTGGGTCCACACAGTATTCATGCTATCGAGGGAATAGGTTCCGTACATTCCCACCGTAGTTCCAATCAGGAATAAATCCCCATCGTCGCGGGGTAAAATAGCAACGCAACCTAAGCTTGGTCCGGCTCCGGTTCCAAGTGGGTGCTCCTCAAGATTGCCGGCTCCTTTGATCCAGGATTCGCCTCCGTCGATGGTGTAAAATAAGCTATACACTTTGTAATTCGAGAAAACAACGATTACAGTATCGGAATGATGCGGATGAATCGCAATACGACTCACATAGGCAGCCGGAAACTGAATAATGGGCATGGCAATGTGCTCCGGATCGCCGGTATGCGCATTCTCTACTTTAAAAATTCGCCGGTTACTGGTTCCATACCAAACAGTGTGTGCCGGGTTAACGGAAACATCGATGCAGGAAACCTGAACGGTTGAACCAGCTTCGTGACTATAAGCAAACCACCCGGTGTCGATGGAATCGTGCTCGTTCGTATAGGGAATACTCGAAAGCTGGTTGTTGCGATACAATCTGGAACCACCACCCACATAGATGATGTCGGGATCGTTCGGATCCATAATCAATGGATTGATAAAGAGGTAGTCGTCGGGATCGACCGAAGCGGGATCGATGCGGTTGTAGGCAAGCACGCCTCCGTTTGCATCCAAATCCATCTTGTAAATCTTTCCCCGATTAATCGACAAAATGTAATAGTCTTTATTCGGAGCAATGCCCATGTAAGAGCCATCCCCATTCAATGGCATCACCCAATCGACAGCCGTGTCGGAGGTGTTGACGAAATAATTGGCATTGTCCTGAAAACCGGCAATCAAAACATCGTCGGTCGTAGTGCGGTCGAATCCAACGGTGTAAACTTGTGTGGTGTTGTAGCCTCGATTAATGTTATCCCAGCTTACAATGGAATCGTAAATTTGCTGAGTTAGGTATAAGCCTCCATCGGTGGCAGAATAAACCATGCCGGAATCGGTGGGATGAAAAACAGCCAGGTGTTGGTCGGGGTGATGATTGAGGTAGGAACCCCAACTGCCAGCCGGTAGCGTCGAACCAACCCAGTAACCACCAATTTGCGTCACGTTATCGGGTGAGGTAAACCCATCGGTACTGCGATACAAGTTGGTTGCTCCAATCAGAATGAGATTTGGGTCGTGGGGCGAAACGGTCATCATCATGTTGTAAGAGTATTGGGTGTAGAAGTTATCGAATACATAAGGACTGCTACCGGGTATGTTTTCCGATAAGTTCTCCCAGCTTCCTCCAGTCCCGGATCCATCGCCACTCAGGTAGGTGTATTTCCAGAGGCTGTTCCAGTCTTCGTAGCCAAAAAAAGCTTGCGAAAACTGACCATAGCCAGGGGTTTTCCCGAGGAAATAGACTTCATTTTCGTTCGATGGATTAACAGCAATCACGATGCGCTCGTATTCTGGGGGGAAGGTGTCGAGTGGGGTTATGTTGGTCCAGTTTATTCCATCGTCGCTTCGCCAAAGACCTTTGTCGGCTCCATCGGAGTCGAGTGTTGCGTAAACCACTCCACTGGTGGTAATCGCCAACTCGGTGTAGTAGGAAGCAGGGCTGCTGGCTCCCAAAACTTCGGTCCAACTTTGCCCTCCATCGACGGAGCGCTGAATCCCTCCGTAAGTGGCTGCATAAACTTCATCTTCGCTAAGGTTGGATGCATCTACCGCTAATCGATTTACAAAATTCCACTCCGAATCGAAGCTATGGGGTTCATTCCCTTGGGTTGCGGTTAAGGGTTCCCAACTTAACCCTTGATCGGTCGATTTATATAGTCCGTCGCCGTAATAAAACTGACTTACAATGTAACCTCCACGTGCCTCGCCGGTTCCATAATACCAGGTATCGGTTTTGCCGGGTCGTGGATCTTGAACAAGGCAAGAGACCGCCGGGAAATGATCCGCGGTGGTTACCCGAACCCAATGTGCTCCATTGTTTTCCGATATGTAAATGGCGCCGGTTACACCACCTGCCACCAGCCGGTTCGGATTGGTCACGTCGTAGGCAAAGGCACGTGTTCTACCGCCAATATTGTGTGGCCCTCTGGCCGTCCAAGTTAAGCTTTTTTGACCTGCGTCGTTTGGCAACGTGCGAGCAAACTTCATTTCCATAGCCCGCATTCCGGCTGGGATCTCACCCGTTGCCGGATCTCTTAACCGTTCATGGCGCCAGGCAAGTCGATCCTTCGGACTGTCCTCATTGGGTCCGGCATTTACAGGTCCGAGGGGAGTCTTCGACTCGGGCGAAGAGAAAAAATACACAGCACTTACCGAAGCAAGAAGCAGTAAACTGAAAAGCAAAAAGAAACGGTACTTATTCATGGTTAAAGTGTTTAGTTACAGGATAAAAGCAAGACTTCCGTTTTGGGTCATAAAAGTGAAAAATGGTAAGACAAAAATGGTTTTCATTCTTCGTTAAGGTGAAAAGACTTCAGCATGAATGGCTCTTCAAGTTGATTCCACAGCCTTGTTCATTTCTCTGTCGCCAGGCTAAAGCTTTTCCGCTTAAATTATTAATCGGATTTCTTCCTAAAGGGTAAATATAAATTAGTTTTGCTTGGTTTCCACTTAAAATTCATCCTGAAATGTGGATTCAGGTTCCTTCCATTTTCCATCGTCCCGAATTAATTGAATCAGCGCTTGTAAGGCCTCTTGTTCATCGATGTGTTTGCGAACTAAATTCCTGTTTCGATATAAACTCACTTTTCCTTTCCCTGATCCAACGTATCCGTAATCGGCATCGGCCATTTCGCCTGGTCCGTTTACGATGCAGCCCATTACCGCAATTTTTAAATGCTCGAGGTGCGATAGCTTCGATTTTACATCGAGGGTTGTTTGTTGTAAATTGAATAAGGTTCGCCCACAACCGGGACAGGAAACGAACTGGGTTTTACTTCTCCGGGCCTGCGCTGCCTGCAGGAGTGCGAGGCTAAGATCTTCGTTTTGTTTGTTGGAAAAATGGGGGTTTTCCAACAAGATCCCATTTCCGTAACCGAGTAAAAGCAGGTAGCCCGCTTCGGCACTGGCAGCAATCAGATAATCCTCCCAATCGCTTTCGTTGTGTTTGCTCATCAAAATTAATGGGAAGGGGTTGGAGGTAAATAATTCCGATTCCAGGATTTCTAAAAGTTGACTCACTCCTTCGCCCGACGGAAGCTGTAAGAGAAGGATTGCCTCATCCGGAAGGATGGGTTGATTCATGAAATTGCGGAAATCTTCCGAGGTTTCGATGGTGATTGCTATCCGTTCCGATGGCTTATTTTGTAGGTATTCGGGAAAAGTAAACATCGGTGTTTT
This sequence comes from uncultured Bacteroidota bacterium, assembly GCA_937954085.1. Classification (GTDB taxonomy): domain Bacteria; phylum Bacteroidota; class Bacteroidia; order Bacteroidales; family M50B96; genus M50B96. Next base: position 53,060 of record CALGAK010000124.1, on the reverse strand, counting down.
CATTCCTTGAAAAAGTTCCCATTCGGGATGATTCCAGGCTAAGAGCAAGGGTTGTGAGGTTGCAAGCTTGAGTGGGTCGCCTGGCCTTGCTAGCAGAATTTCCGCTTTGCCAGTAGCGCCTGCTGAGAGCTTCCCCACCAGTAATGGGACATCAGGTTGCTCCCATTCAGCGGGAAATTGAACCTTTTTTCGGTGAGTGGTAATGCGCCAATCGGGTGGAAAGTAGGATGCCTCGCGAGGTAGATTTTCGATATACTGAAGAATTTTTCGAGCTACCGGTATTTCGTTCTCCGGTGGTTCTGTAAGCGAAACACGAAGGGTATCGCCTATTCCTTCGCGAAGCAAAGCGGCAATTCCCACAGCTGAATTGAGCCGCCCTTCCGTGCCTTCGCCGGCTTCGGTTACTCCAAGATGAAGGGGGAAATGCATGTTCTCCTCCTGCATTTTCTTCACCAGCAAACGGTTGGCTTCTACCGTAATAAGTGGGTTACTTGCTTTTAGGCTGATAACTACCTGGTCGAAATCTTCTTTTCGAAGAAATCGGAGGTATTCGAGGGTCGATTCAACCATTCCTTCGGGAGTGTCGCCGTAGGTTTGAAGGATGCGGGGCGACAATGATCCATGATTGGTCCCAATTCGGATAGCAACCTTTCGGCTTTTACAAAGCTTGACCAGCGGCAGGAGTTTCTCTTTTATTTTTTGAAGCTCTTTAATCTCGTCGTGTGGCGAATAAAGCGGTTCATGTAGATGAGGTTTATCGATAAAATTACCGGGATTAATTCTCACTTTTTCAACGTACAAAGCGGCCATTTCTGCAGCGTTTGGTGTGTAGTGTACATCGGCGCAAAGCGGAACAGGATAGTGGTCGGCTAGCAGTTGCTCTTTGATGATTGCCAGATTTTTTGCTTCGCGAATGCCGGGTGTCGTGAGCCGCACCAGTTCAGCGCCGGCGTCGCTCAAACGCTTGCACTGGGCTACACTGGCTTCGGTGTCCATGGTGAAACAATCGGTCATGCTTTGAATCCGAATGGGGTTTTCACCACCCATAATCAAGGAACCGATGTTTACCGATTGTGTATGCCGACGGCGTATCATAGAAAAAAATTTGTGCAAAGTTATTTTTCCAATTGGAAATAGCTTGATACAAGCTCGTTAAACACGAAGGTCAATGCGCTTTTCTATTATCTTTGCAGCCCAACAAAAACAAGCAAATTTATGAGCGATTTACACTTGAGTGAACAGGAATTATTGAGAAGAAATTCACTTCAGGAACTCCGAAAACTGGGTATCGAGCCTTATCCTGCCGAGGAATTTAAGGTAAATGCCACTGCAGCGGAAATTTTAGAACACTTCGACCCGGAAAAAAATAATTATCAGGAAGTTCATTTGGCCGGCCGGATTATGAGCCGACGCATCATGGGGAATGCTTCCTTTATTCATTTAATGGATCATACCGACCGGATTCAAGTTTATTTTCGTCGCGACGATATTTGTCCGGGCGACGATAAAACGCTCTATAATACTGTTTTCAAGAAATTGCTCGATATCGGCGACATCATCGGGGTAAGTGGCTATGTTTTTAAAACCCAGGTGGGCGAAACTTCGCTGCATGTAAAAGAATTCAAAGTTTTATCGAAAGCTATTCGTCCGCTGCCCATCGTAAAAGAAAAAGATGGGGTGGTGTACGATGCTTTTTCCGATCCCGATCAACGCTATCGTCAGCGTTATGTCGATTTGATTGTGAACGAAGGGGTGATGGATACGTTTAGAAAGCGCACTCAGATTATTAATTCGATGCGCCAGTTTTTCAATTCCTTTGGCTACCTCGAAGTGGAAACGCCCATCTTGCAGTCAATTCCCGGAGGAGCAGCTGCGCGTCCTTTTATTACGCATCACAATGCCTTGGATATTCCCTTGTATTTGCGCATTGCCAACGAATTGTATCTGAAGCGATTAATTGTAGGTGGATTCGAAGGGGTATATGAATTTGCGAAAGATTTCCGGAACGAAGGAATGGACCGCACGCACAACCCGGAATTTACCGTGCTGGAGATTTATGTTGCCTACAAAGATTATCATTGGATGATGGATTTTACCGAACGATTAGTCGAGAAAGTTGCGCTTGATTTGCATGGAAAAACCGAGGTTCCTTTTGGCGATAAGCTCATTAATTATCAGCGACCCTTTAAGCGGGTTCCAATCTTGGAAGCGATTAGAGAGCATACCGGTTTCGATGTTTCCGGAATGAACGAGGAAGAATTGCGCGAGGTTTGCAAAAAGCTTGGACTGGAAGTGGATGCTTCGATGGGTAAAGGAAAGTTAATCGATGAGATATTTGGCGAGAAATGCGAACACCACTACGTTCAGCCAACCTTTATTATCGATTATCCGGTGGAAATGTCGCCTTTAAGTAAACGGCATCGTAATAATCCTGAATTAACCGAACGATTTGAGTTGATGGTTAACGGCAAGGAGCTATGCAATGCGTATTCCGAGTTAAACGATCCAATCGATCAGCTGGAGCGTTTCGAAGAACAGCTTAAACTCTCCGAAAAAGGCGACGACGAAGCAATGTTTATCGACCGCGATTTTGTGCGTGCCTTGGAATATGGAATGCCCCCCACGTCGGGAATGGGAATCGGAATCGACCGTTTGGCAATGTTCATGACCAACAACAGCTCTATCCAGGAAGTACTCTTCTTCCCTCAAATGCGTCCGGAAAAGAAAAAACAAATTGATTCAACCGAGAAATTCCAAGAAAAGGGAATTCCGGCAGAATGGGTTCCGATTATTCAAAAAGCCGGTTACCTGACGCTCGTTTCCATGCAACAAGCTAATCCGAATAAATTGCATCAGGACTTATGCGGAATCAATAAAAAAGAGAAGCTCGGATTAACGAACCCGAGTAAAGATGAAGTACAACATTGGTGTAGCAAAGAGTAATGCTGAACGATAAAACAAGGATATCGGTAATAGGAAGCGGTAGTTGGGCCACTGCTTTAGCCAAGCTCTTGTTGAATAATCGAAACGAGATTGGCTGGTTTGTGCGAAATGAAGCTACTGTCGATTACCTGAAAGAGTTTAAACGAAACCCGAATTATCTTCGAGAAGTTGAGTTTGATACGAGCCGAATTCATTTTTATACGGATATTAACCAAGCGGTCGAAGAGTCTGAGTTATTGGTGTTGGCTGTACCGGCCGCCTTTATCCATGACTTATTTCAACCTTTGAGCGTTGACCTTTCCGGGAAAGCAATTATTTCGGGGGTAAAAGGGATGATTGCTCAGCGCGATTTAATTGTTGCCGATTATCTCGCTCAGGATTTTCACGTTCCGTATTCCATGCTTGGGGTTATTGCCGGGCCTTGCCATGCCGAAGAAGTTGCCCTGGAACGTTTATCGTATTTAACCATAGCCTCGGGAAACGAGGATTTGGCTGCTTATTTTGCAACCCAGCTTCGCTGTCGATACCTCGATGCCTCTATCTCCGACGATTTAATCGGAACGGAGTATGCTGCCGTCTTGAAAAATATTTTTGCCCTGGCTGCCGGAATTAGCCATGGACTCGGGTATGGCGATAATTTCCAGGCTGTTCTCATTGCCAATGCCATTCGCGAAATAGCTCGTTTTGTAGCTCAAGTTCATCCTCTTACCCGTGAAGTAAACGGAACAGCCTACCTGGGCGATTTACTCGTAACCGCTTATTCGAAGTTTTCGAGGAACAGAACGTTCGGAACCATGATTGGAAAAGGATACTCGGTTAACGCTACTCAATTCGAAATGAATATGGTCGCCGAAGGGTATTATGCAGTTAAGAGTATTTTTGAGTTGAATCAGAAGTTTCAAGTATTCATGCCTATTACCGATGCGGTGTATCACATCTTGTATCGGCGAGCGTCAGCACGGGATGAATTTAAGAAACTGAGCCAATTACTCGACTAGAAATTGAACGCTTACCGGACAGTGATCGGAAAGCATCATGGTATTCATGCCGGTATGTTCGTCTTGGTGGGTAATGTTTGAGCCGGGAATGAATCGACCATTGGTGAACAAATAATCGAGTTTGCGATTCCAAAAGGCACCTCGATCAGGGTGATTCGTGGTATGGGTAAAATATGGTCCATTGTCGAATTGATAATCCTCGATATCGAATTCAGGATGAAATAGAAACAGGGGTTCAATCCAGGTAATAGAGGCTGTAAAATCATCGGCTTCGAACTCTTCCTCACAAATCGAATCGGGAAAGTCCTTCACTTTTAAGGTGTTCGGAGGTAAGAGATTAAAATCGCCTCCAAGAACAAAGTTGATGGTGCTGTTATCTCTTGAAATCAGGGTGTCAACCAACTGATCTAGTTGTTTTTTCTTCGTCCCATCCTGATCGAAGGCACTCAAATGGGTATTCAATAAGCGCAGCGAACGGTCGCCCACTTGTACTTCCGTTTCTAAAATATTCCGTTTGAGGTAAAAGTATCGGACCACTGCCGATTGCTCCTGAATGAGGGGCAGTCCAATTCGAACAGCGTTTTCGAGGGGATACTTGGATAGGGTCACATTGCCGGAATTGATTTTGCCAATACCGTCGGATGGAACATAACTCGCTTTCCATTGCGAGGCAAATACCGCATAGTTGAGGTCAGTGTGATTTAGGAGATATTCAACCTGATCGACATAAGCGCTTCGTTTCGAATCAATATCTACCTCCTGTAAGAAAAGTACGTCGGGATCCACTTGCCGTATTTTTCGGGCTAACCCTTCCAGGTGAGTCAACACTTCCTCTTCGGTCATCGTTACCCGATCTCCCCAACAGTCGAAAAAGAAATCGATGCGACCTCCACCAAACTTGATGTTCCAGGTCATTAACGTGAGCGTATCCTTTGGATTAGCAGGTGTAAGGGTCGAAGCTTCGTAGTAAAGAACATCGTCTTCCGCTAACTGAGTCCCGAATGGATCGCAAGACGAAAACACGAAAATGAAAAGCAGTAGGGGAAGAAGTCGATTCATGGCGGTATTATTTTTCCAGAACAAGTCGTTCAATCATGGAGTAACTTACTCCCGGTTCACTTCCGGGAAAGTAAAAATCACTCACTTCCCGTTCGAGTTCAAAGGTCGATTTTCCCGATTCGACAATCGAAAAGTTTTTCGTTTCAAAACCCGAAATAATCGAAACTTCATCGGCTGTATTGGTCCAGGTGAATTCCCCCGATCCGTAGTAAGTGCCTGCTCCTAAATCTTCCAAAACATTGTAGTAGCCTTTCCCATTCGAGTTAAATTCTATTTGACCCTTATTTTCAAAGGTGCCCGATTCCTCGAGGTTTAAGGTAGTGCCCTGATAAACAGTTTTTTGATAGACGGCAATATTCCAACTCCCTTCCAGATTATTGGCCACTTCGTCGGCCTCGGAGCAGGAGGTAAAGCATATTAACAGCGTGAATAGGATAATAGAAAATGCAGACAGTTTCACGGTATGATTGGATTTAATGTTTAGTGTTTAGTTCTCTCCAAATGCAATGTTACAAATTTTTAATCGTCTGTTGATAATCCTTGAGTAACTTGATTTAAAATACTTTCCAAAGATTTCGTCCTCGTCCAATTTCATAGCCTTCGGAGTAATAAATGGGTTTTCCATCACTATCGATAGCCATCACGTTGGGCAAATCTCGAATTCCTTGGTAGGGAGTTTCTTCGAATTCGCTGCTCATAGCTTCCTCGAATCGTGGACTGATATAAAAATGAGCGTATTGCGCCAAGGCATCAAAATATTGAGCTGTTTCTTCGAGGTAGCCAGCGTTAGGAACAATTAGGATTAATGAAATTTGGGCTTGTTGCAAGGCAGGCAAGGCTTCGTTTAATTCTTTTATAACGTGACGGCTAGGTTCCTGCTCCGGATTTATGCGCAAAACAACCGATTTGGGATGGCTCTTTACATAATCCACTAGGCTTATAGTGGTTTCTCCCGGACGAGTAATTTCATAGGCAGGGTTTAAGGTAGCGTTTAATGCTTCCCGTGGCTTTTCCTGAGGGAAGGCTAGCACGTGGGTCTGCTGCTCTCCTTCTCCTAGCATAAAATAGTGCTGGCGGGTATGAATCGTTCCTTTGGAGTCGCGTAGCGATGTTAAAAGACGATAGTACCCCGGCTCAAGCTTAAACTGATTTCGTTTCGCAAGTGGATAATAATAGCCAAAATCGAGGCTTTCGAAATGACTGCCGGTCCATCGGGCTAAGGCAAAATTTTCAAAATACGAAGCCCCGGCGTTTGAATCGTTCAAGAGAATCACTACTTCGCTGCGTGCAATTTCCCTTAAACGCCCGGTTGAAAGATTCGCATCCATCCATTGCCCTTTCCAGTGTATCTGCACACGGTTCGTTCCCTCTTCCAGACGCGACGGAATGCCAAGACTCCGACAAAGCGCTACCAAAAATATGTCGCGCGATTCCCGATTACACTGTTTTAGCGTATAAACTCCAATCGGAGTGGAAGGCAGATCGTAATACGCGCGCTCTTCTTCTACCATAATTTCTTGCTTAACCCAGGCTAAAAGAGTTTCAGGATTAACCTCAAACTCATTCATTAAACGAGCATCGATGTTTTCGAGAAAGAAGGATCTAAATGGACTAAGTTTCTCTCGGCCGATGCGAGGCGACAAAACATAAGCTCGATAAAAGGAATCGATGGAATGGTCGAGGCTACTCAGCTCGGAGTAAACCAAGTGGTCGAACAAAACTTCCGAAGGAGTATCGCGTAAATCTTTATCGGATATGGAAAGGAGGAGTTGTGTAATGAGGTTGATGGAGTAGCGTTCGGCTAATCCTTTTCGAATAAATTGCGTTACGGCAGTATGATTTCCTTCGGAGCGAGCCAGGATAGGAAGGAGTGCGCTAGTGTCGGCTCCCCAACTCAGAGCCAGCGCTGTTGCTTCATTCTTGCTCAAGAATCCCGATTTATAAGCATTGCGCAAGCTATCGCCCTGGATTAACCGGAATTCGCAGGTTTCGTCCGAAGTAGATTCTACCTCAATAGGCAAGGGTGGCGTAAACTCCTCGTCGAGGCTGAAGCGGTCGCCTATTGCTCGATTCAAAACGATGGTTAATTCGTTTGCCTCAGCGCTCAATTTTTCAATTCCCCATGCATCCCCTTTCGATGCCTCCACCCACAAATCGCCATTGCCGGTAGTGAAGGAAACAGGACGTTCGGTCTGCGATTGATAAGTAGCTAAGGGATAGAATTCGGCATAGTTATACAAACCAATCCGAACGGAAGCTCCTCCCACCTTTCCACCGAAATTGTCGGCTACCTGGATGGATACATTTCGGGTTTGAGCATAATGCGCCAATACATTCAGTTCGGCAAAATAGGGTGTTTGCCGGATAATAGCTTCGTCTCCACGATAGGGCCCATAGGCTTTGGTATGAACCAGCATGGCTCGTTTCGCCGGACCACTAAACCATCCTTGATTAAAATCCGGTGCGGGTTCGCAGCCTCCGGTGTAGCTCCATTTCCCATCGATAAAAACTTCCACCCAGGCGTGATTATCGTCGGTGTGGGCCCAACGTGGAACATAAACTTGCCGTGCAGGAATCCCAATGGTTCGGAGGGCAGCAGTTAACAGGGTCGATTGTTCTCCACAACGACCACGCCCGTTCAGCAAAGTTGCCATCGGACCCGAGGTCCGAATATCGGCTGCCTGATAGGAAACTCGCTCCTGGCACCAATGGTTAACCTCCATAGCGGCTTGCTCCAATTCCATTCCTGCTACCCGCGCAGCTAACTCTGGGTAATATTCATTCCGAAAATGGTCGAGGTTTTCATTGTTGATTCGAGGGGGCAAAACATAGTGAAGAAAAATCTCTTCGGGAATTTCAGCTCTATAGGCAAAATCACTTCTGGCCTCGAGGGCGATTTGAATATTTTTTAAGAAATACGAAGCCGTATAATCGGCTAAATCGGTGAGTGGCATCCCTGCCATTAAAAACTGAAACGCCTCTTGCTCTTCGCGGGTCAACTCTTTTAGGTTGATGTCCATAAAGCCAGATTCCTGATCCTGCAATAGCTGGAGCGTTTCCTGGTATTGCTGCTCAATCAAGCTTAGGTAGCTTGAATCATGGATAAGGTGTGCTCCTTTTTCAGTGCAACTAGTGAGGTAAAAAAATGTGAGTAGGAAAATCAGGTTTCGGGACAGAGCAATCATGCTATTATGGTTTTATTCAAGAATGATTTCATCGGTAAAAAGCCATGAATCGGCTCCGGCAGCATCGTGCCATGCTGGATTAGGACCAAAATTGTCGGCTTCGAGTCGGTACCAGCGATAGCTAACAGGTTTAAATTCAATTTTGTAAGGATGGATTTGAGTTTCATAGCTTCGCGGATTGGAAGATACTATTTCACTTGCAATCTCTGTAAATGTTTCTCCATCGGTCGAGCCAAACAGGCGGATTGATTTCGGGAGGTAAATCCACGATAAGGTTGACTGAAGAAAGTTACCCGAAACGGAGCTCAGCTCCACCGGTTCCTGCAAATCGACTAGGGCAATAACAGGAGTTCCGTAGAATCCTTGCCACTCGCCATCGCGGAAATTAAGCGAGCCGCCCAATCCATTGGTCAGAATATTAGGGTCATTCCCGGGGTAATTATCGTGAAAAGGATAGACGAAGTTAACTGCTTTTTTCAGGCCTTTGTGTAGGTAAAAATTTTGTATAAGATGATGTTCCCGACCACCGGATGCTTTGGTTGCTACTAAGTGCAAAACAGCAGTTCGATTTAGTTCAATGGGCTTGAGATAGACTTGTCCGTTTTCGAGCGGATTGGTTCCATCGAGGCTGAAGTGAATCTGATATCCCGGTTGCGAACTGAGTAATTCAATTTGAAAAGATTCTTTGCTTGAATCGAATTCGGAGCGAATAAACAGTGCCGTGCTTTCCAATCCGTAGGCTACATCTAGCGCATCGAGCAGGTTATAGTGTCTTTGAACTCGCTCATGAAACTCAGGGAAATCTTTCTCAGCGGGTCCGGTCCAAAGAGCTTCAGCCATAGCCAGCATTCGCGGAAACATCCGGTCGTCCACTTCCGATTGAGGCGCTCTCTCGGTCCACATATTGCATTCTCCGCCGAGGATGAAAGCATGATAAGCAGGTTCGAGCGAGCTTGGAATGGGATTGAAATGATACACTTTTTTCAAGTCGATCGATTCGAGGGGGTAATCGAAATAAGCGTGGCTTGTTGGGGAAACGATGGCTGCATGTCCCTGATGGGCCGCTTCCTGCGCTCCTTCGAAACCCCGCCAGGATTGCACCGTGGCTTGTTCGCTTAATCCGCCTTCGAGTATTTCGTCCCAGCCAATGATTCGTTTCCCATGCTGAGACACGAAGGTTTCAATTCGCTGGATGAAATAGTTTTGTAGCTCCAGTTCGCTTTCTAACCCTTCCTGCTTGATTCGGTTTTGACAATGTTCGCAATGCTCCCAACGGTATGTAGGAGCTTCGTCGCCTCCAATGTGAATGTATTCGTAGGGGAAAAGTTCCATTACTTCGGCCAGAACATTTTCGAGGAATTCGAAGGTCGATTCCTGACCGGCGCAGTAAATATCCTTAAAAACACCCCAGCGATTAGCCACTGGAATGGAATCGCCGGTACACGATAAATGCGGGTAGCTGGAGATGGCTGCAACGGAGTGGCCGGGTAACTCAATTTCCGGCACTACTTCGATGTGACGTTCACGTGCGTAAGCTACCACTTCGCGAATTTCTTCCTGGGTGTAATAACCTCCGTAACGGCTTCCGTCCTCCTCGATTCTCCAGGCTCCGTGCTCGGTAAGTCGGGGATATTGTTTTATTTCGATTCTCCAACCCTGATCTTCGGTTAAGTGCCAATGGAAACGATTCATTTTATGTAAGGCCAGTAAATCGAGGTAACGTTTTATAAAATCGACTTCCATGAAATGGCGCGAACAATCGAGTAACATGCCGCGCCAGATAAAAGCGGGTTCGTCGGTTATCTCGCCGCAAGGGATGAGATTGATCGATTCAGCTTGTTCCGAGTGGAAGTTGGCCGGCAGTAGCTGCCACAAACTTTGAATTCCATAGAAGATGCCGCTTGGCTCTCGCGCAGTTATTTGTATGAACGACTTTTCGATGGCGAGGTGATACCCTTCGGGCGATTCGAATTGACAACTGTCTGAAAGGAGTAGATAGATACCTTCTGACTGGTTGTTGCCGGTTACTTGTTTTATCTCTGGTTGAACGCCGGTTTGTTGAAAGAGATAATCCTGCAAGTAGCTGGCTTCGGGTTTTAGTCCTTCCGAGTTATAAAAAACCGGAAGCGAATGATCCCACTTAAAAAATCCATCTTTGGCTTGCACCGATTGGGGTTTGGGGATGATGGAATGCAGCGTTTGGTTTGATTCGGGGTCAGGTTGGCAAGCAGTTAAAAGCGAGCTCAGAAGAACGAGTGCCAGCAGGATTCGATTTACCATGTTTTTGGGTTATGAATTGGTCGTTGAAACGGGTAGTAAATGAAAAAAGGCGACAGATTATTCTGTCGCCTTTTCTCTTGAGTGATGAATATCTTATCCTCCAAAATCGTCGAATGCAATCATTTCATCGGGCACTCCAAAGTCGTAAAGCATTTTGTTTACGGCATCGTTCATCATGGGTGGTCCGCAGAGGTAGTATTCGATATCTTCCGGTTCATCGTGTTTGCTCAAGTAATTATCGATGATAACCTGGTGGATAAATCCGGTATGTCCGGTCCAGTTATCTTCTTCTTTTGGTTCCGACAGAGCAATGTAGAACTTGAAGTTCGGGAATTCTTTTTCGATAGCGCGGAAGTGTTCTTCGTAGAATACTTCTCGTTTCGAACGTGCTCCATACCAGAAGGTGGCTTTTCGTCCGGTTTTAACGGTATGGAAGAGGTGGAAAATGTGCGAGCGCATTGGAGCCATTCCTGCTCCACCACCAATAAACATCATTTCGCGTTGGGTTTCTTTGATGAAGAATTCACCGTACGGTCCGGAAATCATCACTTTATCGCCTGGTTTGCGACTAAAGATGAAGGAGCTACAAATTCCTGGATTTACATTCGCAAAACCACCTTTTGCTTTATCCCATGGTGGGGTTGCAATCCGGATATTCAACATGATGATAGTATTTTCGGCTGGGTGCGAAGCCATGGAATAAGCGCGGTAGGTTGGCTCCGGATTCGACATTTTAAGGTCGAACATATTGAATTTCTCCCATTCGTCGCGATATTCTTCTTCGACTTCCATGTCTTTGAAATCGACATCGATCTTCGGAACATCAATCTGGATGTAACCACCCGATTTGAAGTCGAGGACTTCACCTTCGGGAAGCTTAACCACGAACTCTTTAATAAAGGTAGCCACATTGTGGTTGGAAACTACCTCGCATTCCCATTTCTTGATTCCGAGGATTTCGGCGTGAATACCGATTTTCATATCCTCTTTAATCTTAACCTGGCATCCTAAACGCCAATTGTCTTGAATCTCTTTGCGGGTAAAGAATCCTTTTTCGGTTGGGAGGATTTCTCCACCACCTTCGAAGACCTGACACTTACACATGGCGCACGTTCCTCCGCCACCGCAAGCCGATGGAAGGAAAATCTTGTTTTCGGAAAGGGCACCGAGGATAGTTGCACCTGGTTGGATGGTTAACTCCCGGTCGTCGTTGATAGTCAGTTTAACTTCGCCCGAGGGAAGTAGTTTGGCTTTTGCGTATAAGAGAATCGCAACGAGTAAGAGAATAATTACTAGGAATGCAACAATACTCAGGGTCATTACCGTAGTAATGCCAGCGCCTGCTTCTAATAATAACATATGGAACATTCTTGAAAAGTTTTATAATTTAATACCCATAAAGCTCATGAAGGCAATACCCATGAGGCCGGTCGCAATGAAGGTGATTCCTAAACCACGCATTGGAGCGGGGACATTGGAATATTTAAGTTTTTCGCGAATAGCTGCAATTCCCACTACTGCCAGGAACCAACCAATTCCGGAGCCCAATCCGAAAACCGATGCTTCGGCAATGCTCGAATATTCACGCTCTTGCATGAATAAAGCTCCCCCTAAAATGGCGCAGTTTACAGCAATTAACGGAAGGAAAATTCCTAAGGCAGCATAGAGTGAAGGAGATACTTTCTCGATGATCATTTCGACTAACTGCACCATGGAAGCAATAACCGCAATAAACATGATGAAGCTTAGAAAGCTCAAGTCGAGGCTTGCTGCAGCATCGCCCAACAACCAATCTAATGCTCCTTTTTTAAGGATGAAATTTTCGATGAGGTAGTTAACTGGAACGGTAATCCCGAGTACGAATATAACGGCAATACCCAATCCGGTAGAGGTTTCGACCGTTTTAGAAACGGCCAGATACGAGCACATGCCTAAGAAGTAGGCGAAAATCATGTTGTCGATAAAGATCGACTTGGTGAAAATATTGAGTAATTCTTCCATAATGCTTCCGACTTATTTATTTTTCAATCAATTCACGTGAATAATGCCTTTGAATCCAGATGATAATACCCACAACGATCAGAGCCATTGGAGGTAAAATCATTAATCCATTGTTAACATAACCAATGGAGTACAATCCGATGTTTTCGAAAACTGGATAATCCCAAACGGTTCCTGATCCAAATAATTCGCGGAAAAAGGCAACGATGAGCAGAATGACACCATAGCCGGCTCCGTTTCCTAATCCGTCGAGGAAAGATGGCCACGGTTTATTTCCAAGTGCGAATGCCTCTAAACGACCCATGATGATACAGTTGGTGATGATAAGACCAACGAATACCGATAATTGCTTGCTGATATCGTAAACATACGCTTTGAGAACCTGGTCGACCAAAATAACCAGCGATGCAATAACAACCAGCTGAACAATGATTCGGATCCGGTTTGGAATAGCATTGCGGAGTAAGGAAACAACCACGTTGGCAATGGTTAATACAGCGATTACTGAGATAGCCAACACAAAGGCGGGCTTCAGTTTAACGGTTACTGCGAGGGCTGAACAAATTCCCAATACCTGGGTGGTAATAGGGTTGTCGATGTTCAGCGGATTGGTTAGCAGCTTTACTTCTTTAGGTGATAACAAACTCATAAGATTCCTTCTTTAAATTTCTTGACTATTCGTAACTGCTTCAGATACTTCCGGTTCGCTAACTTCTTCCGGTTCAGATGATTCCTTTGCCATTTGGGCTTTGAAATAAGGAGCATAATCAACTAAACAATCTTTAATCATGGCTTCTAACCCCACACTGGTGATCGTTCCGCCAGATATGCCATCGATTCCATGGTCGAAATCGCCAACTGCTTCAAATCCTCCTTTGTAAACATTAATTCCTACAAAAGTCCCATCTGCTTTGAAAATTTTCTTTCCCTGAAAGGGTTCTTGGAACCAAGTCTGATCAATTTCAGCTCCCAAACCAGGGGTTTCTCCTTTGTGAGCGAAAATGGCTCCGTAAATGGTGTTGTAATCCATTTCGAGGGAAACAAATCCCCAAATAGGACCCCACAAGCCTTTCCCTTGTACCGGAATGATGATGAAGTCACCATCTTCCTTCGAGCAGGTAAAGAGTGGCAAACGGCGCTCGGTTTTAATCGTTGCAAGTTGCTCTTCGATGGAAGCTTTTTGGTCGGCAGATACTTTGCCCAATTCACTTACCAGTCGCTTGGCCTCGTACATCAGGTCAACTTCGGGCTTCAGCTTAACATCAAAGCCTTTTCCGTCCAACACATTGCCATTTGCGTCGAGTACCATGTCGCCTGTAATGTATTGATTGAAAAGCTCCTCGGCATTTGCTGGGGTGCTCTCAATTTTCACACTGGCCAGGATGTTTTGATACTTCTCGACCTTTACATTTTGCTCCTGCAAAGGTTGTAAGTTGAACGCTGTAAAGGATAGGATGGCCGCTACAATAAGCACCATCACAGCAGCGAAAATAAACGTGTAACTATTCGATTGCGTATTCATAATTCTTTCGTTCTAGTCTTCTGTTTCAAATATTCTTATGCTTTAACAGCAAATCTTTTCATTCTACGCTTAACGTGACCTTTCACCACATAGTAATCGATGAGTGGTGCAAAGACGTTCACCAACAGAATGGCTAACATGACGCCTTCGGGATAAGCCGGATTGACCACACGAACCAGAATGGCGATAAAGCCACCTAAGAATCCATAAATCCACTTGCCTCGTTCGGTTTGAGCAGCGGTTACCGGATCGGTAATCATGAAGACTGCACCAAAAGCAAAACCGCCTAAGAATAAATGCTGATAGGCTGGTAGCGACATGTAAGGATTGGTGTCGGTAGCAAAGACATTAAGCAAGGTTCCCATCAAAAATCCACCGACAACGAACGATAGCATGATTTTCCAGTTTCCTACACCAGTATAAAGCAAGATGAGGGCGCCAATCAGAATGGCAAATGTGGAAGTTTCTCCGATGGAACCGATAATTGTCCCGAAAAACATCTCAGCAACGCTAGGTAAATTTTGCATGTTACCGGCTGCAGCTTCAGCTAAGGCAGTTGCTCCAGAATAACCATCAACAATGCCTTCGCCTTGACTAAGTCCTTCGACCCAAATTTTATCGCCCGACATTTGAGCGGGATAGGCAAAAAACAGAAAGGCACGTGCTGTAAGAGCCGGGTTTACAATGTTCATACCCGTTCCTCCAAAGACCTCTTTACCGATGATAACGGCAAAAGCAGTTGCTAAAGCTACCATCCAAAGAGGTACATCGACCGGAACAATAAGTGGAATTAACATCCCGGAAACCAGGAAGCCTTCGTTCACTTCGTGATGACGCACTTGTGCAAAAGCGAATTCAATTCCTAACCCGGTTACGTAGCTAACAACGATGATGGGTAAGACTTTAATCAAACCAAAAAGGAAGCTATCCATAATCGACCAGGTTTCACCAATCGAAATGGAATGCTGAAGACCTACATTATACATTCCAAATAAGAGGGCCGGAATCATGGCCAATACCACAATAACCATGGTACGTTTCAGATCCATGTAGTCGCGAACGTGCGCGCCAACATGGGTGGTCTTATTGGGAACAAAGAGAAAGGTTTCGAAAGCTTCAAATGTTGATTCTAATTTGGCTAGTTTGCCTCCCTTGGAGAAGGTTGGCTTTAATTGATCAACAATTTTTCTTAATCCGTCCATAATACTATTCTATGTTGTTTTTTTTTGATCTCGATTAACTCAATTCTTTAATCATCAAGTTTAATCCGTTACGGATAATCTCTTGTGAATCAATTTTCGACGTGCAAACAAATTCACACAAGGCGAAATCTTCTTCAATTACTTCGTAAATGCCCAGCTGTTCCATTGCGTCGATATCTTCGGCTAAAATCGCTTTGAGTAATTGAACAGGCATCACTTCCATTGGAACAACCTTGTTGTACTCGCCACTCATGACAAAAGCACGTTCGCCACCGTGATAGTTGGTGTCGAGTCGGTATTCTTTATTGGGAGTAAGCCAAGAGAAGAAGGTTCGTGAGGTGGAGAATTTGCCGAAACCGGGTAAGGCCCAGCCAAAGAGTTCATAATAATCGCCTTCGGGGATGACGCTGAGTAAGGAATCGTAGAATCCTAAGAAGTTAGATTTCGAAATTTTAGTGCCGGTAAGCAC
Source organism: uncultured Bacteroidota bacterium (assembly GCA_937954085.1). Classification (GTDB taxonomy): domain Bacteria; phylum Bacteroidota; class Bacteroidia; order Bacteroidales; family M50B96; genus M50B96. Next base: position 37,401 of record CALGAK010000124.1, on the reverse strand, counting down.
GTTGCCGCTAATGTAGCGAACATTTCCTTCCTTGATGTTGGCAGCTACTATCTCCTTAATGCTGGTTCCGAGCGTTGTTTTGTAGTATTGAGGTTTAATGACTTCTGAGCCTGCCAATGCTACAATTTTTTCGGCTATCAGATGACCATTTTCTAAGCTCCGACCGATCATGGCTACTTCCTGTGGACCAACTGTCCAAACAGTTTCACCTTTATTAATAGGTGCAATGTGGTGGATCTGAATACCTACATTCCCTGCCGGATGAGGGCCTGCGAATGTGTGTAGTTTTGCATTTTTTACCTGCTTTAACGGACTGTCTTGTCCGGCTGGGAGGGAAACATGAACAGGAGCTCCACTCATTTTTGCCAGCAAATCGATTCCTGCTTGAAAGCTGCTAAGCTGATCTTTCAGGATGAAAGCATAGTCGGGTGCTAAAGGAGCCGAATCGAACCCACTGATAAAAATTGCTTTGGGCTTCGATTCCGGATTGGCGATAATGCCATACGGACGCTGTTTGATAAAGGGCCATAAACCCATGCCCAACAGGTTCTCTTTTATTTCGTCGGCACTTAACGTTGCAGCTGACCCCTTCTTGAATTCCAGGACATCGTGCTTGCCATCCGATTCGATCACAACTTCTAAAATTCTACGGCGTTCACCGCGATTTACTGCTACCACTTTGCCACTAACCGGCGAAGTGAATTTAATCTCCGGACGATACTTATCCTGAAATAGTGCGGTACCAACTTTCACTTCATCGTCGACCCGAACCAGAAGTTTCGGCGTTAAGTTGTGAAAATCAGTAGGTTTGATAGCAAATAAATCAGACGACTTGGAAACTTGAAGGGTATGCTCGGCTTTCCCGACCATTTTAATGTCCAATCCCTTCTTAATCTTTACAACTTCTGACATGTTAAGCTTTTGATTTTATTAATTTTAGCACAAAGCACAAAAATAATACTTTTAAGAATCCTTAAGATTGATTCCGGCTAATATTTGCATATCTAAAAGAGTACATTTGTCAATATTTTGACAATTAGATAGTTTAAGATTTTATTCTGCTTAAAAACATAGTTTTACCCCATCAAATAAAGGGTTTATGACCGTTCTTCCTTCTTTCCTCTCAACCGCCTTTCTGTCCCTTTTTGTATTCCTTCCCAATTGGATCTTATCTCAAGAAAATCAAGGGATTAGTTTTTATCCTGATGGAATTGCAGGAGTTCAGATAGCTCCGGTGACTGCACCCGATAATTATCCTGTAATACGTTTAAATTCCGAGGAGCAAATCCTATTATCCTTCGACGACCTCTACGGCGAGGTTGCTCCCTTTCATTATCGACTCCGACATGTTAATCCCGAAAATGAACCCTCCGATCTGTTCCCTTACGAGTATCAAACCGGGTTTGAACGAAATCCAATTACCTCTTATCAGTTTTCACGCAACACGCACCAGAGTTATGTCCACTATGAGTTAAAACTGCCCAACGAGGAGGTAAGCCTCCTGCTTTCGGGGAAATATGCCGTGGATGTTTTAGAATCGGCCGATGCCGAAACACCTTTGTTTACCCGATACTTTTATGTTTCGGAGCAAGGTGCAGAGGTCGAAATGACGGTTCAACCCAGCTCATTTCCCGAGCTTATGCGAAGCCATCAGGAACTAGGATTGAATATTAGTACGCGAGAAGCGCTCATGGAGCCGTTTAGTCGGGTGCTGCTCCATGTGGTTCAGAATAATAATCCCTTTACCGCACGTAAAGAGTTGCAGCCAAGCTTCGTGCAGGGAAAGGATTTTGTGTACCGCGATGTGAGTAGGATGCAGTGGCCCGGTGGTAATGAATTCCGGTTTTTCAATACCAACGACCACCGATACAAACCTAGCCAGGTGTTCGAAATAAGTTTCCTGAATAATCGATTCCATTTTTTTCTGGAACCATCGTTGGTTCGTCAGTTTAAGCGCTTTGAGGCTTATTCCGATTTCGACGGACGGTTCCGCATCGATAATGCTCATGCCGAAAACCCTCAGCTGGAAGCAGATTACGTGCAAGTACATTTTGCTCTCCCCATGGATGCTCCTTTAGTTAATGAGGAGATTTTTATTTTGGGACAAATGAATGAATGGCAAGCAGAAAAGAACTATCAATTGGAATATAATTATCGGACGAAACGCTATGAAAAATCGGTTTATTTAAAGCAAGGGTACTACAATTACCTCTATGCCGTTCGACCGCTCGATTCCGATTCACTGGATTTTGAACGTCTGGAAGGAAACCATGCTCAAACCGGTAATACCTATCAGCTTTATTTATTCTACGAAGATCCGGCCCGATATGTTCGGCTTATTCATTTTCAAACCGTTCATTCTGCCGCTAATTCCGATACTTATTAAGCAGAATGCCCAAGAGTATAAGGAGCAACCCGACAAAGGTCGATGCATAAATACTTTCGCCGAGAATGAGGTGGATAAAAATGAGCGAAAGGAAGGGCGATAAATAGACCAACTGAGCAATTTTAGCTGTTGAGCTGCTTAAGCTTAATGCACGCATCCAGAAATAAAACGTGATACCTAGTTCGAATAATCCAATCCAGAGAATAGACGCCCAACCATTCCATTCGGGGAAGCTTAACTCGCCTCGTGTTATTCCCCAAATGAAGGCATAGATAGCCCCAAAGAGGAAGTTCAGGAGCAGTTTTGGAGCTTCCTCTCGTGTGTCGCGAGCATTCATGAGCCAATAAAACGCCCAAACGAAGGAACTGATAATGGCCATGAGATCGCCTTGCCAATTGCTTAGCTTAAAGTTAAGTAAGTCGCCTCGAGTTGCAATTACGATTACGCCTGCGAAACTGATTAATAGATAAAAGAATCCGGCTGGTTTTAAACTTTGTTTTAAAAGCGGGATACTTAACAGCGTAAGCGAAACGGGCCAGAGGTAATTCAGAACCAAGGCTTCCTGCGCGGGCAGCAAAGAGTAGGCTTCTAATAAAATGAGGTAGTATAGAAAAGGATTCAGAAAACCCAGCAAGGCTGATGAAAGCCATGACTTAGCTCCTAATTGAAAGGCTTCTCGGAGCTTCCCCTGCATTTTTAAAATGATGCTTAAGCTGATAAAGGCGATGAGCGAAGCATAAAAAATAATCGTGATGATGGATACTTCGCGCAAGGCTAAGGTGAAAGCAGTTGCAATGGTGGACCACATCAGAACTGCCGTGAGTCCTAGTCGGGTTGCTTTGGCTTCGCTCCCGGGAAATTTCTCTTGCATAAAAGCGCTCTTTTCTGTTTAAATAGAATTGCTTGCAAGATACCTTAGTTTAAGGTTTTTTATTTGTTGTGTTTTCAAAATATTATTTCCTTTGGCGGTCTTTTGGTGGAAAGATTTGATTGATTGCAACCACGCTAAAAAATGCTAAAACAGTAGTCTCTCAATTCGCCCCACCTCTTTTTGTGTTATTTAAAATCTCATCCTATGAGTTATTTATTTACATCCGAATCCGTTTCGGAGGGTCATCCCGATAAGGTGTCCGATCAAATTAGCGATGCTTTACTCGATCATTTTTTAGCTTTCGATCCGCAATCGAAAGTGGCATGCGAAACCCTGGTTACCTCGGGGCAGGTCATTTTAGCAGGCGAAGTAAAATCCGCAACTTATGTCGATGTGCAAGAGGTTGCACGCAACGTGATAAAGCAAATTGGTTACACGAAAAGTGAATATCGTTTCGATGGTGATTCATGTGGCGTTCTTTCCGCTATTCACGAGCAAAGCCCCGATATTAATCAAGGAGTGGAGCGAACCGATCCAATGGAACAAGGGGCCGGCGATCAGGGAATGATGTTTGGCTATGCCTGCGACGAAACCGACGATTACATGCCCATTTCACTGGAATTGTCGCACCGTTTGTTGCTGGAACTGGCGAGTATCCGCAAGGAAGGGAAGGAAATGACTTATCTGCGTCCGGATTCAAAATCGCAAGTTACCATTGAATACAACGATGAAAATAAGCCGGAACGCATTCATACGATTGTAGTCTCGACCCAACACGATGAATTCGACGAGGATGAGGCCATGTTGGCTAAAATTCGGGAAGATGTATTGAATATCCTCATTCCGCGAGTTAAAGCGGCTCTTCCGGAAAGAGTTCAGGATTTGTTTACCGACGATTTTATTCTGCATGTTAATCCAACCGGAAAGTTTGTAATTGGCGGTCCTCATGGTGATACCGGATTAACCGGACGCAAAATAATTGTAGATACCTATGGGGGAAAAGGAGCGCACGGAGGTGGAGCATTTAGTGGAAAAGATCCCTCGAAAGTGGATCGTTCTGCAGCCTATGCAACGCGTTACATTGCTAAAAATATGGTTGCGGCCGGGCTTGCTTCGGAGGTCTTGGTGCAAGTATCCTACGCCATCGGTGTTGCCCATCCGGTGGGCCTTTTCGTTAATACCTTTGGAACGGCAAAGGTCGATTTAAGCGATGGAGCCATTGCTCAAACCATTATGAAGATTTTCGATTTGCGTCCGGCGGCCATTGAAAGCTTTTTCAAGCTTCGTGCTCCCATTTACCAGGAAACAGCATCGTACGGGCACATGGGACGTACCCCTCGTACGGTAACCAAGCATTTTGAATCGCCCTATAATGGAAAGATTTCCAAAGAGGTGCGTTTGTTTACATGGGAGGAATTGAGTAGTGTTGAGGTAATTAAAGGTGCATTCGGCTTAGCCTAAGTGACCGATGCTGGTTGTTAGTACTGTGAGCGAGCTTCAGGAGAAGCATCGTCACCTGAAAAAAGCGGGTTCCCGGACAGGTTTTGTGCCCACGATGGGAGCCCTTCATCCCGGCCATATCTCTTTGGTGGAGGAGTCGGTAAAAGGATGCGAACATACGATTGTGAGCATTTTTGTTAATCCGACTCAGTTTAATAACCCCGACGATTTCAAGCATTATCCGGTTACCATTGAGTCGGATTTGTCGATGCTTCGCGAAGCCGGGGTCGATTTAGTTTTTATGCCGGAGGTAAAAGAAATGTATCCGGAGGAAGATAAACGTGTTTTTGATTTCGGGGGATTGGACGAGGTGATGGAAGGAAAATTTCGTCCGGGTCATTTCAATGGAGTAGGGCAAATTGTGAGTAAGCTGTTCGACTTTGTGCAACCGGATTTGGCGTATTTTGGAGAGAAGGATTTCCAGCAATTGGCGATTATTCAGTACATGACTCGTGCATTGAATTATCCGATTGAGATTGTTCCGGTACCTACGATGCGCGAGCGGGATGGTTTAGCTATGAGCTCGCGTAACATGCGGCTCACTGCCAATGAGCGTGAGCAAGCTACCCTGATAAGCCGTGTTTTATTTGAATCGAAGGAGCGCCGTAATCGAGGCGAAGCATTGGAAGGAATCAAAGCATGGGCTGAGGGCGAATTTGTAGCTCATCCCTTGTTCGAACTTGAGTATTTCGACATTGTCGATGCATTCAGTTTGCAAACCTTACACGCTTTCGATGAGAGCGATAACCCGGTAGCTTGTGTTGCCGCTCACTTGGGCAAGGTCCGTCTCATTGACAATATGCGGCTGTAGTTGATTGCCTCAAGTATCTAATTGGGCGGTAAAGTCGGCTATTTGTTGGTTGTTTCTGGGTTGAAGAACTAACAAATAGCCGATTTTCGTTTTTTACCTACTTGCTGTTTGTCGGCTACTTTTTGAATGTAATCGGGTGCGAAGGGAACTTTGCAGGCAGTGCTGCCCATCGATACGCTTACTTTGCCAATTTGTTCAGCTACTTGGTAAGCGAGGGTATGCAGGGGTTCGAAATAGCTGCCTACTGCAATCAGGAATCCGTTCATGGTGTAGCGGGTTCGGTTGGGAGCCTTGGCAATATTTTGTTTAACCCGATCAACTAAGTGCTCGATCAGTGTGCGGTCGATGTGTTCGTCGGGGGTGATGGAGAGCAGTGAGCTGTAGGTGGCCCAACCGGTGGTTTGGTAGCCTTCGTCGGGGTGGTTAATCCATTCGGCTGCTAACTCCCATCCAAAAGCGCTCTCGCTGCAAACCCAGGCTACGGTGTATTCGCTAATGTAGTACCAGTAGGCTTTCGAAACCCAATCTTGCAAGTCCTCACGAGTCATTTGCGCCGGATCGGCAATGAGTCCGGCAAGATACATGGCATCGCTGTTACCGGTGTCGAAGAGAGCTTTGGAAAGCGCATAATCTTTTTTGATTTTCTTTTGAAGGATTTTGAGATCGGCTACCTTGACGCCAAAAAAAGGTTCTCTGGCGCCATGCTTCATGAGGGTTTTCTTGGTTTGTTCGCTGCCCCTGGCTTCGAGCCAGCTCATTACTTCGTTTAAGTCCATAGTGGTCGGTTTAGTAGGATGAAAAAGGTTTTAAAGAGTGCTTTCGTTGGCTAGGTTACTTGGCTCGAGCAGGGAGGGAAATATGGCTTCCCTCTTTCTGAAAAAATCGTTTGAACCCGAAGTAGGTTTTCTCTGTGAATGGAAAAAGAAAACACCAAATTAGCTTGTAATTTGGTGTTTTGAGGTGTTTCAAACAAGCACGTGTGCTTTATTCGAAGAAGAAGTTTCCGAATTTAATGTCACCGCCATCTTGTCCGTAAAAGAAATAATGTCCGTTGTCGTGGAAAATTAAGTCGCGTTGTATGTTAACGTTTTTGTATTCTTTCCGAAACATTTCTACTTTATCGATATTTCCATCGGGGTAGATGGTAATTAAGGCAGCGGTTCCCCCTGGATTGCTGCGTTCGAAGAATTTAATGTCTTTGGTTTTTTCGTACGATACTTTACCGAAGTTGCGTGAATTATCGTTGAAGAAAATCTTGGTTTTGTTCATGTCGGTGGTGGCATAAAAGGATGCATAGTATCCGAAATCGTCGGTGCTGAACTGGTTTTTTGGGATTTTGGTCATCCAGCCGGGTTCGTCGTTGTCGGTGATTTCGAGTGCGATGATGTCGCCGTGATTATCGTAGTTAATGACGGTTTCTTGTTTGGTTCGCGGCTCCACCATAGTTCGTGACGATTGGTAATGTTGTTCGGTGAGGTAGATAACGCTTCCGTTGTCGAGGAAGACAACCTGACCAGGTGAGTAGCTGTACCATTCGGCGGCAGTTGGTCCATTCTTTTCGTTTTTAAATTCGTTCATGAAGTCGCGTTCGCGTGAGAAATCCTTCACGGTTTTAACGGTGAATTTTTCGAAACGTGGGACGAGTTTTTGGTAGTAGAATCCGACGATGGCAGGAGCTGAACGCTTCGTGGTTTGTCCGAAGAGGAGCAGGTTTTCTTCCGCATCGATTTCGAAGGTGATTGACGAAGGGTTGAGGCGATCGACCTCGATGGGGTATGGTTGTAATTGTTTTTTTGCGGTATTCCAAACGTAGAGGGTGTATTCGTAATTCACTTTGGCAGGAACGCCTGCTCTCCCTCTCGATCGGCGTGTAGTTGCAGGTTCGACAGCAATAGCTAGGTAGAAGTTTCCGCTAGGTCCTCGATCGACTTTTTCGATGTTGAATTTTCTTTTGATGAGGTCGGTGAGTTCGATGTTTTGTTGGTCGATTATTTCCAGATTGGTATCGATTACCTTGAATACGAGTGGTTCGCCGCTATAAATGGTAAATTCGTTGGTATAGAATACGGTAATGTACTTTTTATCGTCGGAAACCATGTATTGGAATCCTTTTTCGAGGCCGGTGTAGGGGATATTGCCGAGCAGCAGTGGATGCGAAACCGGGCTGCCATCTTCTTCGATGATGAAGGCATACACTGTTTTGCGTTGTTTTACTCCATCGATTTGAGCTGCCAGGAGGATGAGCTTATTTTCCAGGTAGAAGAGATTTTCGAAAGAGGTAGGTTTGTTATACACTTCGGGCATGGTGAGTTCGTAGGACATTTCGATGCCGTTGGTAATGCGTGAAACGCTTTCGATCCATACTTTCGAGTTTTCGAGCGGAATTCCTTTTTGAACTCGAACGAGGTAATACTTGTCGCGGTCGGAGCCGGCCAGTTTAAGGTATTTGGTTTCTGTATCGAGTTTGGTACTGCCACCCCATTCCACGTCGAGTGTTTGTGCTTCGGTTTGGAAACCGGAGAAAAGAATGAGCATCAGAATAATCCCTGCTAAATGTTTCATAAATGATGTGAATTAAACGGTTGTAAAAACTTTCACTAAAATATTAATTAATCACGGATGCCCTAAATAAGGATTGAAATTTTTCTTAAAATTCTATTTATGGGGGACTTAAGCCTCAATGCGAGGGAAAAAAAGCGTTTGAGCGTTTTGTGTGGTGATGTTAGCTACCTGAATTAAATCGGTTTGATGAATGAGTGCTAGTTTTTCGGCTGTATGCAGGATGAAGGCGGGTTCGTTTCGTTTTCCACGGTGCGGCACAGGAGGTAGATAAGGAGCATCGGTTTCGAGTACCAGGTGTTCGAGTGGGATTTGTTGAATTACTTCGGCTAAACCGGCATTTTTATAGCTAAGCACTCCTCCTATTCCAAGCAAAAAGCCCAAGTCGATTGCTCGATGCGCTTGCTCGACCGTGCCGGTAAATGCATGGAAGATACCTCGATATGGAGCTTGCCTTAGTTGATCCAAAACCTCGAATACCTCGGGAAATGCTTCGCGGCAGTGAATCACAAACGGCAAGTTGAATTCTTGAGCCCAGTTTATTTGCAGGGCAAAACTGTCCATTTGTTCATGTCGAAAGCTTTTATCCCAGTACAAGTCGATGCCGATTTCGCCCACGGCTAGGTAATTTCCGGATTCCAGTTCTTTTCGCACGATTTGCAATTCGTCGCGGAAATTTTCTTTTACCGAAGTGGGATGCAAGCCAATCATGGGAAAAAGAAATTGGGGATGTTGAGCGGTAAGTCGATTCATGGGTCCGATCGATTCGGAATCGATGTTGGGTAAAAGAATGGCCGTGAGGCCAATGCCTTTGGCCCGTTCAATCACGGCTTCAATATCGTCGTCGAATGCGTCGAGGTAAATATGGGAATGCGTGTCGATAAACTGCATGGCTTCACTATTAGCGATAAGAAGGGCAAAAGTCTAAAAAAAATGCTTCGGAAAAAATGGATATTTTTAAAACCTAAATCATAGTTATGAGCGAGCTTTCATTTGAGCAAAAAAAATGGGAAAGCAGCAAAGGAGATACAATTCAAACCTATGCGCTAATCCCGGACCAACCGCAATTATTAGTGTTTCATATTCATGGATTGGGCGAGCATGTTGGGCGTTACTTGCCTTGGGCCAGTCGCTTTTTCTCGAAGCACATTGCCTGGATTAGTTTTGATCTTCCGGGGCATGGTGGTTCGACGGGTAAACGGGGGCATTTTTCTTCCTTGGCCGATTTACTGGATTTGTTCGAAGAGCTTCAGGCGCATTTCCGTGCCTTGTATCCTGAATTAGGTTTTGTGTTGTATGGTCACAGCATGGGCGGGAACTTGGCTTTGCAGTATTTGTTGGAGCGGAATCCTTCTTTTAAGGGAGCTATTATTTCGAGTCCCTGGATTCGACTGGTCGAGGAGCCCTCTGCATTGCTCATTGCAATAGCCAGAACTTTAAATCGGTTTGCCGGGGGAATTAGCCTCGACTCCGGGCTGAATCCGAATCACATGTCGACAATCTCGGCGGTATGCGACGATTACCGTAACGACCCGCTAAACCATCGGCGCATTAGCATTGCCAGCTTTGTGATGCTCTACGAGTCCGGATTGAGCTTGTTGCATCCAAAAGCTACGTTGAACTTGCCGGTGTATTTGTTTCACAGTCGGCTCGACCCACTTACCAGCTTCGAGGCTTCGCAACAATTTGCGAGCAAGCATCCGGACCAGGTTTCTTTTTACGACTATTCCGAAGGATTTCACGAATTGCACAACGATACGACGCAATCGGATTTGTTCGAACGGTTAAACGAATGGCTAAAATCTCTCTAGTATGCAATGGACTACTTCTGTTTCCATCCCATCGAATCCCGGACTCCTTCATCATCGACAACGGATGGTGTTATTGGGCTCTTGTTTTACCGACAACATTGGACGAAAACTTCGGGAGCAGGGGTTCTCGGTTATGGTAAATCCGCATGGAGTGCTTTATAATCCCTTAAGCATTGAACGAACACTTCGGGTTTTGTATTCCGATAAAATTTATCGACCGGAAGATTTACACCAAAATGGGGAGCTCTATTTTAGTTTTGATCATCATACCCATTTTTCGTCTTTGTCGGCCGAAGCCTGCCTATCGGGAATAAACGATCGGTTGGTTCGGTTTCGGGAAGATTTTTCGCAACCCGACGTGCTGATACTCAGTTTTGGAACGGCCAGGGTTTATGAGTGGTTGACGACCGATGAGCTGGTTGCGAATTGTCACAAGTTGCCGGCACGTGAATTTCGTCATCGTTTGGTCGAGGTAGATGAATTGAGCGTACGATTAGAAGGATTGATTTCCTGGCTCCGAGCCATGTTCCCTAAGCTGATTATCATTTTTACCGTTTCGCCGGTGAGGCACTGGAAAGATGGTGCTCATGCAAATCAAATCAGCAAAGCGCATTTGCTTTTAAGTATCGAAAAAGTAATCGGTAAATTCTCCAACCTGTATTATTTCCCCTCGTACGAAGTGATGCTCGACGAGTTGCGCGATTATCGCTTTTATGCCGACGATCTCTTGCATCCGTCGGCTATGGCGGTGAATCATTTATACAACCGGTTTGCACAATCGTATTTTACGGACGAAACACTTTTCTTGGCTCGAGAGGTTGGTAAAATTGCGCAGGCCATGCAACATCGGGTGTTTTTTCCTGAGTCGGAGGCACATCGTAAATTTAAAGCGAGTTATCGGAAAAAGATTCAGGAGTTGCAGGCAGCTCATCCTTACTTGGATTTGAGCGAGGCAGCTGCCTATTTTTCCGATTAGGGTTTTGGGGGTTGAGAGGCTAACCAGTCTTTCCCTGGTTCGTAGCGTTTTAGTTCCATTCCGCTAGGGTCGAGGCAGGCATAATGAAATTGCGTGAGCCAATCGCCCAGATTGATGTAGGTACTTTGCTCGTTGAGCGGGTAATGAATGGGATAATGTCGGTGACCGAACAGAAAATAGTCATAGTGTTCCTTGCGTAATTCTTCGCGGGCAAATTGGATCAGCCATTCTTGCTCGCCGCCAAAGCTCCGCACATTGTGGTATTGGTAGCGGCTTTTATGCGACCAAGAGTGTGCCAACCAGACCCCAATATCGGGGTGTAGCCAACGGAAGGCCCATTGAAGAAAGGGATTGGTGAAAATTTTCTTCAGAAATTTATATTGATGATCGGCTGGTCCGAGCCCATCGCCATGGCCGATGAATATTTTTTTGCCCATTCGGTCGAATACTTCCGGTTCCTGGTAAATTTTTACACCCAACTCTTCGGTCAAATAGTTTTTTGCCCAGAGGTCGTGGTTGCCAATGAAGTAATGAATTGGAATGCCGGAGTCGCTTATCTCTGCTAGTTTCCCGAGGAAACGTGTATGTCCTTTCAGGATCACTTTTTTGTATTCGTACCAAAAGTCGAACACATCGCCAAGCAGGAATAGCTCTGCTGCATCCGATTTTATTTCATCCAACCAGGAAACAATAAGGCGTTCTCGCTCACGTCCGACAGTAGGTTCGTCGAGACCAAGATGTAAATCGGAGATGAAGTATATTTTTTGACTCATGTGGTTCAGGCTATGTGTTGAACAGTATTTATTTCCACATCTTTTCCAATGGACTGCTAAGGCTCATTTCTTGTGCCTCCATTCAAATCGCCACTTCCACCTACATTACGAATGGCCTTTGTTAGCATTTGTTTTAATTCTTTCGATGTTGGTACTTTCCCTTTATATTTTTCTGGTAACCGATGCGTTAGTTTGTATTCTGAAACGCCAATTGGTTTGTTGCTTGTTCTTAAAGCATATTCAACTTCAAGATTATCTTTTATTGGACATAGTATTATTCCTATAGAAGGATTGTCGTCTGCTTGTTTTTCCTGTTCGTCCAAAAGTTCCAAGTAAAAGTTCATTTTACCAGCAAATTCAGGTTCAAATTCAACTGTTTTTAATTCAATAGCAATCAAGCATTTCAAAATTCTGTGATAGAATAACAAGTCAATAAAGTACTCTTTTTGATTAAGTTTCAATCTGTATTGATTTCCTATAAAACTAAATCCGTAGCCTAGCTCTAAAAGCAAGTCTCTGATATTTTCAATCAGTCTGTTCTCTAACTCTTTCTCCAAAATAGGCTTTGTAATTCCTAGAAAATCAAGGTTATATTCGCTTTTTAGTGCTTCGTTCGCCTGTTCTGAAAGATGTACAGGAAGAACTTTATTAAAATTGCTTGATTTTTTACTAGTAAAATGTTGCTGATATGCATTTGCTTTAATCTGATTAAGCAAAACGGCACGGCTCCATCCTAATTTGTCGGTTGCTTGCAAATAGTACTTTCGTTCCTTATTGTTTTTCAGTTGTTGAATAATCAGCATGTTTTGTCCCCATGGAATTTTCATTGCCATTCTTAAAAGTTCGGGCTCATTCATATATTCCAGGTAAAACTGTCTCATTCTCCATAGATTCTGAGGAGAATAGCCTTTAATTCCATCTATTTGTTTATTAATGTCTTTCGACAAAGTATCAACTATAGATTGTCCCCACTTATTCTTTTCTTGATTTTCTACGATTATTCTGCCAATTTCAAAATTCTGTCCAATGTGGAACTTATTCACAGACTTGAATGCATAATATCGTGCTGAATTAATTGTGTCGATTATTTGATCGAAGAAATTGTTGTATGCTGATAATTTAGTCATTCTCAAATCTATTTAAAATGTCTCACAACTGTGAGAGAAATCAGAGATATTCAAATCTCTCACAACTGTGAGAGATTTGGTGGCTTTCTTCAACTTTAGCTCGGAATAATGACCCCAAAAAATGGAAAATACTACAATTAAAATAAACATAAATATTGAAGTTTTTTCAAGCACATCAAATTGATTAAAACCATTGCAATTGTGAATATGACACCAATATCAAATGTTCTTTTTTCTATGCAGGGCTGTATTCACATAATTGCCAACTTAGAAATAACGATGTGCCTTACGTATCCAAACGAGTGGGTCGATTTGATCGAAGCGCAATTGGAATCGAACTTTTTCCCAGCTGTTAATTCCCGAAGCTTCCTGAATTTGAACTAAGTTATCCGAAGCAACCACCGGATAATAAATGCTCAGAACATTGGGAATAAGCGCCAGTTCAATTCCTCCTTCGTAGAAATAGTTGAGGTTGTTGTTTTTCAAGAGATTGGCCCATTGGGGAGGCATTGCATACGGATTGTAATCGAACTGATTCAAACCTACATTAGCAAATAGATTCACCACTTTGAGAAGTCCGGAGTGATACTTAAGACCAAAACTTGCCAATGCGCGGTTAGCCGGTAAAAATCCATAGTTGCCATAGAACCCGCCTTCGGTTTCGGCAAATTGCTGATTCCAAAAGTTGTTTACCGGGATAGGTACCGGATTATTGGTGTACAGCAAACTGTTGGATGGAAAGTAAACCGATTCGCGAGCGAAGAAATAATAATCGGCGCGGTAATCGGTGTAGGGTAAACTTCCGGTGAGCGATAAGTCGTAGGGAGCTATAAGCTCATCGAAGTGGTTTGCTGATACGAATGCCGGGTATGCGTTTGCACCGGCAAAGAATCGGGCGGATAGTTTATCTTTCCAGGAATTTAGTAGCCTTTCGTAAGTAGATTCAATCTGTACTCGTTGATAATCAGTGTTAAAAATAACCTGGAACTGAGTATTCACTTTCGATAAAGCCGTTTCGTATCGGTGGGTAAGCATGAATCGAAGGTCGAAATACAAGGCAAAGAGGTTCCAGTCCACTGAATTCATTTCCAGTCGAAAATCGAGGTAGTTGCGTGTGGGTAAGTGAATTGGATGCTGATATTCGACGTATGCACGGAGTCGTTCGTAATGGTCGTGCATGGTTGCAAAACGTTTCCCTTCAAGCCCCAAATTCCATCGATGGTGAGGATGAAAACGTAAGGCGGCTTTCCCTCCAATGGAGCGTGATTCAAAACCATAAACCGGATAAAACTCGAACTCAGTTTTTCGTTTCATCAGAAAATGGTTCGAAAAGCCAAAACCGGTCATGAGGCCATTCCTACCATTAACACCTATGATAGGAGAGAGGTAAAGGTGTTTTTTATGAGGAACTTCCAATCCTCCGATGGGTCGCAGCCGAACCTCGCGTCGGCCAAGCCAGGAGTCGACCACCAGTCGGTTATTTTGAGGAAAAAGATCCATTCCGGTAAGCCCGGGATTGATGATGATTTCGCTAACCTCTTCGGGCATTTCGATGCCACGGTTGCCCAAATGCCCCGGTTCCCAGCGTGAAATGATGGTGTCCTTTTCGTTCAGACCCAGCAGGTAGAAAGGTGCAGCCACCGAACCATAATTACTCACTTGGACTTCGTTTCCAAACATCATAACCGGCTTATAGTCGATGTGACTTTCTTTTTGAAGCAGATCGACAAAGAACCAATCCAGTGGCTGATTCCACGCGGCTTCGAGCGAGGCTTGCAGGTGATGAGGTTGTGGATGCTTGAAGGCCCATGCTTCGAAGAACTCATGCATACCGCGGTCAAACTCTTCATCTCCAATGTATTCTTTCAAAAACTCCCAGGCAAAAGCCATTTTGTAATAGGCTATGAGGCTGTAGTTCATCGAGTTAAATTGCTCCGAATGGGTGTTGGCAGCCTGCCTGTTTTCTGTTCGGTCGATGTATCGCCAAACAGTTGCATACAAATCGTTTACGCGATAATTCTGTATGTCGAAGAAATTCAAAATGGGTTGGATGTTAAAATCGTCGGCATTTTCAGCAATTTTTCGTTTGAGGATTTCATTCTCGTAGCGAACCTGATTGAAGGTGGTTAATCCCTCGTCGAGATAAGGGTAGCGTCGCTCGTTAAATCCGGCCATGCCATAAAACCAATTGTGTCCAATCTCGTGAAAGAAAAGGGAGCGCAGGTCGTCGGAAAAGCTACTAATAATTGTAATTCCCGGATACTCCATCCCTCCTCCTGCAGTTAAATCGCCATCTACGGCAATGCATTGCTCATAGGGATAGGGAAAATTCCAAAGAGACTGATAATACACTCCATCGTGGATGTATGCGAGTGCATCTTTCCATGCTTTTTCGTTTTTAGGAAGATAAAAGGCCCAGGATTCTACGGTGCGTACACCATCGGGTAGTTCGACCGTTCCTTTTTTGACCATGAAATCGGGGTTCGCAAACCAGGCGAAATCGTGACTGTTTTCAAGCACATAGCGAAGCGTTTTTCTCGGATTGAGCGAAGGGTTTTTCGGAAGTTCTTCGGGACCATTCCAATTGGCCATTGCATCGAGCCAAGCGGCTTCCTCCTCGTTCAACAAGTTTCCGGCTGCAGCAACTACGTAGTCGGAGGGGACGTTAATGCTTACATCGAACCGACCAAATTCGCTGTAAAATTCGCCAAGGCTCAAGTAAGGCATCGGATGCCAGCCTTCGGAATCGTACACAGCAGGTTTGGGATACCACTGGGTAATCTGATAGGCTTCTTCTACTCGGGAAGCTCCCAAGCGGGAAAAGGTCTTCGGGATCTTTACATAAAAAGGAGTAGTAATGGTTACCCGATCGCCTGGAGCCAGCGGAGTGGCTAACGCAAGCAGAGCAATGTCGATGTGCTTTGGGTGATAGTTCCAGGTGAGGTTTTCGTCGTTTGCTTTAAAGACAAGGCTGTCGATATAACCACGATCTTCTTCTTTCGAAAATTGGAAATTGAGGGATTTTTGCTGCACTTGTTGCTTGGCAAAAGCAGTATGTTCGTTCTTAAAGGCATTCGGCCACAAATGGAAATACAATTCAGCGAGTGTATCCGGACTTTGGTTGAGGTATTCGATTTCGATAAAACCGGATAACGATTTGGTGTCGGGCAAGAGCTCGACTTCGATTCGATAATTTACTTCTTGCTGAAAATAATCCTGAGCCTGGCTCGTATGAATCAATCCTACAAAAAAGATTATAACTAAAAAGGGAAAGCTTTTAATAGGGTTCCATGTAAGGTTGGAAAGCTGAGGGTTAGAGAGCATGCAATTATTCTTTAATCCATTTTTTCATGAATACTTCGTTGTCAACGGCGACGCGAATAAAATAGAGTCCAGTGGGATAAGCGTTGTCGAGGTTGAAGGTTTGATTAAAAAAGTCGGAATCGGATTTCCCTGCATAAAGGGTTTCAAGCAGACGGCCTTGTGTGTCGATTAGTTCAATTTGCAAGTTCGATTGAAAAGGTAAGCGCATACTTAAGTTCAGCTCATTCCCTGGATTTGGATAGATTCGCAAATCTTCGGTTTGAGTGGTGCTGGAAATACCAATGGTGCTGTTTCCGAAAAGGAATCGAGCGGTTACGAGCAAGTCGCTTTCTGTTATTTCCAGAACAGGCAGTCCTTTGCCCTGAGCAAGCCAAGTGTAAACCGTTGTGCTGCTTGGAATGGGAGGAACTCCTCCAATCGAATCGGACGAGATGGAATCAACCCGGTTGATGACGGTTCTGACCCTCAACACGTCGAGCGTATCGTTGGGCAGGTAAAGCGTTCCCCAACCATCGACATCCGATTCGCGGATTACTTGTGAACTATAGAAGATAATGCCCGGTAAATTGACTTCCAGGTTTGAAATGCTCGAGTAACTGTGTTGATAGGTGAGCGGGAAATCGAAGAGCAATTCCGGCACATCGTAGGCAAAGGGCAATCCAAAACCAGAAAGGGTAACTCCAAAACCGTCGATGGTGTAGCCGCTGGAGTTATTGGTGAAGAACTGGAAGCCATCTTCCACGGGAATTCCTTCGGGTAATTCGACATTTCCCAGCCCGGTATGCATGGTCGATCCGCCAAAGGCAAAGGCCAGGGTAAATGGAATGTTTGAGTTGTCGTTAAAGTTAATCGTGTTAGGAATAAGGCCGGAAAGGTCGGAGAAATCCCAGGTGAAATTGGCTCCGGTAGCGGCAAAATTGCCATTCACATTTTCACTGATATACACTTCGTAGGAACTACCGGGTTGTGGCATATCGGCCGAAGTGATTGTAATTTGCCCAAAATGAAAGAGGGCTGACGTGAGGAGGATAGCAAGAAGGAATAATTTTTTCATGGAATGAGATTTAATCGCTTCGAAATAAGCTATTTTTCTTCAAATCATGTGGGTTTTCGAAAGAATTTGGAGCATAAAAAAGAGGCAGCCGGTCAGGGTCTGCCTCTTGCGCTTAATGGCTGATTAGCATACAGCCAAAGTGGTCAGAAAGCTTGTGGAAAGCTTACGTGAAAGGTATTATCATGATGCCCACAGTAATAGGAGTGAACTCCGGCGCCGTGGTTTTGCGGAACAATGGATTGAGCGCATAGTTGGCATAAAGGTTTATCTTGTCGATTCCTACCCGGAAGGTTAAGCCGTACTCGAAATCGGAGAGATAGAAATCGCTCTTAATCTCTTCTTTGGTGCTCACTTTATCTTGAACCATTTCAAGCTTGTACTTGGTGGTAAGTCGTAAATTTCCGTAGGCACCACCCATTACGAAAAGAGTGTTTTTACCGTTGCGAATGGGAAGTTGCATTTCGAACGCTAGGGGAGCATGCAGGTAAAAGGCCGATAAACGATTGCGGTCAATTTTATCGTAGGCCGACGACATGGCTACAAAATCGGCTCCTTGGGCTGTCTCGGTTAAAATATAGGGATTGGCAAAATGGTAGTATCTCCAGTTAAACCCAAGTCCTGCGACGATTCCAAAGTTGTTCTTAATGAGGGGGATCGAGGTTTGGAAAAGATTCAGACCAAAACTCCAGGAACGAAACGGACGATTTACATACGCTTCGTTCTCGTTAACCAGTTGGTTGTTAGGATCGAGGAATCCAATGAATCCGAATTCAAATCCACTCCAATGTCCTTTGAATTTTTTGCCTTTTTTCTTCTTACTTGCTTTCTCTTTTTTAGCTGAATCGTCATTAAAATCCTCCTCTAGTTCAATATCAAGCTCAGCCAGTTCATCCAGCTCCTCAGATTCCAATTCTTCCGGTAGATCGATATAGGTTTTTTCTTCGTTGCCATCGATAATCACTACGCGGGCTTTCCCATCTGTTTCAACGTCGATGTCTAAATTCGAAGGTCTTTTAGCTTCGTCGGCCTCCGATTCATTTACTTCGAAAAGGATGGTTTCATTTACTCCGTCGGAGATGCTAATCTTGGTTTCGGTTTCCGAATCGATGATGAATAATTTGGATTTGCCAATATTGACGACAACGGTGTCACTTTGTGCATTCAGGTTGAGAAGGCTTCCCAAACTGAAGATTAAAAGGTAGATAATAGTTTTCATGGTTTAAGGTTTTAATTGGAATGATTGACTAATAGTTGGTGGGGTGGATTAAAATAGTTGAATATGAACGGATGGGATCCGAATCCGGATTTGTATGGGTTCGATGGAGATGTTCGGAAAGAATCGGTGGGTGGCTGCAAGGGTTCGTTCAATAATGCTTTCTTCCAACTGAGCCGTTTCATTCTTCTTGTTGGTCGATTTTTCTTCTGAAAAGAGGGGGTGTTCATCCGAAGTAACATCCATTTGATAGGTATCGATTAGGGTTCGACTGCTTTCTTCGTTGAGGTCGGAATTGGTTTCTTCAAATAATAAGCAGGTGTTTCCAATTTTTACTTCGAAAGTATCGGTTTGAGCGGTAGCCGACGAATAAGAAACGATCCAGCAAAAAAGGGTGCTCAGGACAAGTGTTTTCATAGTATCAGGGTTTTAGTATTGGTTTGTTTCGACCCTTGAACGGAAGCTCCCAACAAAAGTTACAAGACCGTAAATAATTTTTTTTTGAGAGGGTCTATTCTATCTTTGAACCATTCACTCCAAATGGTTTAGTAAGATGAAATTCAATACGAAGTACAAGGCCCAGAACATTCGAAACAGGTTTTTATTCTCCACTTTTTCGCTCATCGTCCTCATCGTAATAACCTTTTTAACCGATTGGGTGCAACGGAAGAATGAAACGTATGCTTTGCTTGTCCTCGCTGGTGGGGTATTGTTTGTTTATTTTACGGCACGGAGGTATATGTACCTGGAATACGACGACGAAGGGGAGAAGATTGTTCTTCGCTACTTCAAATTAATCCCGGTTGCTATCGACCATCATGCCATTGAGATTCCGCGCAGGCAATTGGTAAGAATGGAAGTGAAATCCGCTTGGGCTGGTTACCGGCAGGAGCTAATCCTTTTTGTTAAAACAAAGAATGGTGTCATGAAATATCCTCCCGTAAGTATCAGTATTTTGGAAGCGGGTCAACGGAAGGATTTTCTGGAGCGCTTAAACTCCCTAGCATCGGCTAATCGTTAGCTTGTTCCAAATTATGGGTCAAGGCTTTCACGATTTCGAAGTTGTTGAAGAATTCCTTTGCAAAAACGCGTAAAACGGTGTACAGCGGAACAGCCGCTACCATCCCCAACACCCCTCCAATGCTCCCGGCAATGCTGATTACCAGGAAAATTTCCAATGGATGAGCATGGACACTCGAGGAATAAATAAGGGGCTGAAAGAAGATGTTGTCGATAAGCTGAACAATCGCAAAAACTAAAGCGGTATAGCCCAACAAGGGTAACAGCCCGGTGTAAAAATCGAGCTGAAAATTGCTGGCGACCGCTAGAAATAAGCCGAGAGCGGCACCAATCAAAGGTCCGATGTAGGGGATTACATTGAATAAACCTGCTGCAAACCCAATTACAAAACTGGTTTCCAGTTCCAGTCCAATAAT
Source organism: uncultured Bacteroidota bacterium (assembly GCA_937954085.1). Taxonomy (GTDB): domain Bacteria; phylum Bacteroidota; class Bacteroidia; order Bacteroidales; family M50B96; genus M50B96. Next base: position 17,560 of record CALGAK010000124.1, on the reverse strand, counting down.
CCGAAGCCCAATGCTGAGAAACAAGGCAACTAGCAATACTTCGAGTGCAATTCCGATAAAATAGCGCACCAACAAGGCACGTACTTCGCCAAAGAAATCGTTCGACTGTTCTTTAAAACGAGTGGGAACCGCCATTACAATCGCATTTTTCAGCAATCCCTTTTCTCGTAAAAGGAAAAACGAAATAAAGGTGATGGAGAAAAGGGCTATGAACACATCGCCCACCAAACTAGTAAGGTAGTTTAGAATGTTGCTTACGGTCGATAAATCGAAAAAGCCGGTGAGCTTCGAGGTAAGAAAAGTTTCCAGGTCAAATTCGGTTTCCTCGTGCTGAAAAAGGGCTAGTTGTCGATTAACCCAATCGATGGGAGGACCGAGGTTCTCGGTTAGTTGGTTTACATCGGTCTCCGATAGTGCTTGAGCTTGACTCACCAGCATGGGGACGAAAACTCGAAATAGGCTAAAAACCAATGCATACAACAGGGTCAGGGTTAAAAGCGCTTTGATTCCATTGGATAAACGATAATCCTTCACGCGAATCTTGCTCAATAAGCTCAAGATGGGTTGCCCGATGATGGTTATAATGGCTGCTGTGATGAGGTAAAATACAATGGATTTTAAATACCACAGGGCAGCCCCCAGGAGAATTACTCCTACAATCAGGAGAATCGTTCGCAGGTTCTTGGTCATGGTAAGGGGTTATTCTGTTGGTTGAGGAGGATGAACGTCGATGGGTCTGATTTCTACACTGCCGAACACCGCATTCGCTTCGATGTACAAATAGTTTTGGTCGCTCTTTAAGGAATCGCTGTTGTATGAACTGCTTCCAAAGCCTCCTGTGCTTCCGTCGGGAAGGCGCGCTCCTCCAAAGGCTACATCGGATTTAACTTTATAAGGGATATTTTTATCGATCAAAATCTCGGCTGCTCCGAAAACGGCATTCACCGTAACTTTTTTGTTGCCGGAACTTAAATCGACATTACGCATATCGAGTTCAATCTTTCCAAAAATTGCATTGTATTCTTTTTGCAATCCATCCGACGAAGAGAAGCTACCCTCGGCAAAAATGACCGACGATTCGGTTTTTGTCGCTCGCCAGGTAAACGAGTCGCCGATTAAAACTTTAATGCCTATGTAAATGAAAAAGGCAGCAATCAGAATTTTAAAAATAGGCAGGTCGATTTGAAACACTACTTTCAAAATCAAACCCAACCCAATCACCAAAAAAATAATACCCCAAATCATAGTCGAACGGTTTTTCATGACGGAAAGTGAATATTAGGCTAAATAAATAAGCATGAGCTAATTAGTAAAACTACTTACAAATGTAATGGAATATCCATCCTGTGCAAGGCGAAATAAGTCAGCTTATTATTTTTTCTAGAAGCGATTCCGAGTTGAATTTCGAAAACCGACAGGATCTATTCTTGCTAGGGTTTTAGAACCTGAACCTTCGAAAAATGGCGCTCTCCATTTTCCAAGATAGCCTCGATCGTGTAAAGTCCTGGAGCCAATTCGTCGGTTGCAATGGCTACTTCCCGTTTTTGACCGGGGAACTGATCGAGGAGAGTGCGGCCTCTTAGGTCGATGAGGCGCAGGGACGAAATACGAACACTGGATTCAAGGTGTAGGGTATTCCCTGAAACCACCGGATTTGGATAAATGCTCATTTTCCCGCCTGCTGTTTCGGTTAGCGATAGTTGCTCCGGAAGTACGAGCCGCACTCCCACCGGGCGGTGATCGGAGACATAGCTATCGTAATAATTCCAGCCACCAGGGTAATAATCGTCGATAGCCAGGCAGGCAACTGAGCCTCCCGGAGCTTCGAAGGCTTCGAATAATTCATTGGTTATCAGAATATGATCGAGGTGCGAAGGCCACGACGGATAAGACCAATCGGAACTGCTTCCACTCGCAATAGCATAATCGACAAAATGGTATTCGGAGGGTGTATTCAGGAAATTTTGGAAAACATTATGCTGAGTTGCATCGATCAAAATATCGTTGAAATCGCCCAAAACAATTACTTTTTCGTTGGAATAGTAATCACGTACGTATTGATCGATGAGGATTGAAGCATCTCTTCGCCGGGTTTCTTCGTCCCATTCGTCATTGGAATCCAAATAGCCATCGCCGCAGCACTTCCAATGATTGTTGATAACCACTACCCGGTTTCCGCGATACTCGGCATCAAAAACCAAGGGTCGGCGCGGAAGTTCTCGTGAATAGGAACTTAAAATGGTGTGGATGTTAATGTTTTCAAATGACTCAGGCCGATAGAGGTAAGCGAGTGTAAGGTATTCACTGGCATTGTAGTAAATTTCCCAACCATTCAGCAGGAGTTTCAGCGCGTCTAACTCACTTTCCACATCGAGCTCTTGCATGGCGATTAGATCCACATCGAGCGCTTCAATAATCTCCGCAACTTCGTTCAAGGTTTGCGCCCCGTTTTTAGGAAACCACTCAATATTCCAGCTAATTACATCGAGTGTAGTATCGGTCCCAAAAGTTAGGTCGCTTATATCTTGAGCTTTAAGCGGATTATTCAGGAGAAGAAGAAATCCTGTTAAGAATACGATTAGGTTATACGACCGGGTGTGGGATAAATGCATGCGAGTAATGTAAGGAAGCGTTCAATAAAAAAAGACTTATTTGATTTCTTCGAAATCGGTGTATTCTCCGTCTTGGGATTTCGATTTGTTTTTGCGGGGCTTGGTCTCGATGGTCACTTCGCCTTCCTTTTTGGGAGGATCGAAATGATTGGGTTGAAATGGGTTGAAATTTCCCGGTCCTCCCATCTTCTTAATCCAATAACGCATTAAAAAAGGAAGAGCCAATCGGAATAAGTAGCGTAAACCCACATACACTCCGAAAATTATGAGCAGGACAATGAGGATTCTGGGCATGGCTGAAAATTAATAGGTTAAAGACAAAAAAGGAGATTACCCTAAATGGGCAATCTCCCTTTACGACCTAAAAAGGTCTGTTAGTATCGGTAGTGTTCGGGTTTGAACGGACCTTCGTTGGTTACGCCAATATAAGCGGCTTGATCGGGCGTTAAAGTAGTTAGTTTAACTCCAATTTGTTCGAGGTGAAGACGAGCAACCTCTTCGTCGAGGTATTTCGGTAAACGATACACATCGATTTCGTAATCTTTTTGCCATAAATCGATTTGAGCCAAGGTTTGGTTGGCAAAGCTGTTCGACATGACGAAACTTGGATGACCGGTTGCGCAGCCTAAATTTACCAGACGACCTTCGGCTAGTAAAAGAATGGAATTTCCATTTGGGAAGAAATACTGATCGACTTGCGGTTTGATGTTGCGTTTGCGAACACCTTCCATTTTGTCCAGTTTCTCTACCTGAATCTCATTGTCGAAATGACCGATGTTGCAAACAATTGCTTGATCTTTCATCTTCGACATGTGCTCGGTCGTAATTACGTCTTTGTTGCCGGTGGCTGTAACAAAAATATTTCCTTCAGCAAGAGCATCTTCTACGGTTTTAACTTCAAAGCCTTCCATCGCAGCTTGTAAAGCACAAATAGGATCGATTTCGGTAACGATTACTCGCGAACCGTAGGAACGCATGCTATGAGCACATCCTTTTCCTACATCGCCATAACCACAAACAACGACTACCTTTCCGGCAAGCATTACGTCGGTGGCTCGTTTGATTCCATCGGCCAGCGATTCACGGCAACCGTAAAGATTATCGAATTTCGATTTGGTAACGGAGTCGTTTACATTGATAGCGGGGAATAGAAGCTCACCTTTTTCTACCATTTGGTATAATCGATGCACACCGGTAGTGGTTTCTTCCGAAACACCTTTCAGTTCTTTCACTGCCCGATGCCACTTGGTATCGTCTTCGGCCAATACTTTTTTCAATTGCTTCAGAATCATTTCTTCCTCCAGAGTTTCTGGAGCTTTGTCCAGAATGGAAGGATTCTCTTCTGCTTTATAACCCATATGAATCATGAGAGTGGCATCGCCCCCATCGTCCACAATCAGGTTTGGTCCTTGCCCATTGGGGAAGCTTAAAGCTTGAGCAGTACACCACCAATATTCTTCGAGCGTTTCGCCTTTCCAGGCAAAAACGGGAATGCCTGCTGCTGCAATTGCTGCTGCTGCATGATCCTGAGTGGAGAAAATATTACAACTGGCCCAGCGAACCGTGGCTCCCAATTCGACCAAGGTTTCAATCAACACGGCGGTCTGAATGGTCATGTGCAAGCTCCCGGTAATACGAGCGCCTTTCAGGGGTTTCTCTTTAGAATATTTTTCGCGAATCGCCATTAAACCGGGCATTTCGCGCTCTGCTAATTCAATCTCTTTTCGTCCGAATTCCGCAAGGCTAATGTCTTTTACTTTGTAATTGATGCCTTCGTTCACAAGAATTTCCATTTTTTATTGTTTTAATTTGCGGGTGCAAAGTAAATCTTTCTACCCAATTTTATCAATGTTATTAACAACCTGTTATTATGAGAAATTGTTTTCCGGGGACACTCCTTTTTTTGCTGTTTTTCATGCTGTTATTGAGCAGGTCGGAGGCTCAGTTACAACCCGGATATTGGAATGAACATTTGCCCTATTACCAAGCAAAAGAGGTTGTCGATGCGGGCGATAAGATTTACTGTGCAACCGATCAGGGACTCTTCTTTTTCGATAAAACAGATAATTCGCTGGAAAAAATTACTCGTATTCAGGGACTTTCCGATGTAGGGGTTTCCACCATCTTTTATCTCGATTCCTTCGAAGCACTTATCGTAGCTTATACCAACTCGAACATCGACCTGATTAAAGGAAGTACCATCGTAAACGTTCCGGATATCCGGAATAAAATTATGGCCGGGAATAAAACCATTAATCGTATTTATGTTTGGGAAGACCGCGTTTACCTGGCTTGTGGTTTTGGAATCGTGGTGTTCGACCCGGAGCGTGAGGAGATTCAGGATACTTATTTAATAGGTGAAGAAGGAACCAAAACGAATGTATTCGATATTTTAGTAAAGAACGACACCCTTTTTGCGGCTACCGAAAAAGGCATTTTTCGTGCAGGGGTAAACGACCCTTTCCTTGCCGATTACGCGCGTTGGTCGAAATGGGATAACCTCCCGGACCCCAATGGTGCTTATTCGCAACTATTGGAATTTAACGAGGATTTATTTGTCTTACTGGAGGGAGTCGATTCAAATCCGGATCAACTTTTTCAATATCGCGAGGGGAATTGGATCGTTCCTGATTTCTACGAGCCTTCCAATTATCGGAAAATTTGGGCCGACGACGAAATGTTAATGCTTACTCGTGCTTTAAGTGTTGAAGGATTTAACCGGGATTTGGAACGTGTGTACCTCCTGTACCAGTACAATTTTGGAACGATGGATGCTTTTTCCTCCATTCGCGATAGCGAAGGTTTCTATTGGATTGCCGACCGACGAAACGGACTGGTTCGGAGCAACGAACCCTGGCATGCCGTTTCGATTTTGCCCAATGGCCCATTTCGCGAATCGGCCTTCAATTTTGCTTTCGGAAAGAATACCTTGTATGTGGCCGGAGGAAGTAAAGACCAGTCGCTCACTCAAACCTACTCCAACGCCGGATTCTATACTTACAAAGATGGCTGGTGGACCAATTTCAATCGCGATCTCCAAGCAAATTTTCCCGATTACCTGTTCGATTTGACCGAAATTATTGTCGATCCGAACGATCCGACGCATGTATTTGCCGGCTCGTGGGGTTGCGGCTTATTGGAGTTTCGGAACAATGAACTCGTCGAAGTGTACAATGATACGAACAGCACACTGCAATCCATCCTTCCCGGATTTTATGTTCGAATCGGAGGAATGGCCTACGACCGCTACGGGTACCTGTGGGTTTCGAATGCAGCCGTGGATAACATCCTTTCGGTGGTGTCGCCCGATGGTGAATGGACTGCTCTGCCTTACGGTGGAACCACTAGTCGCAGTCAGACCGGTCGGGTAGTAATCGACTCGAATAATTTTAAATGGGTCATTCTTCCTGCCGGCGAAGGATTGTTTGTGCTAAACGACTCGGGTACGCCAAGCGATTTAACCGACGACGAATACAAAAAGATTACTGTTAGGAACGAGGAAGGCGAAGTGGTTAACGATATTTATTCCCTGGCGGTTGATCGGGACGGTTTGCTTTGGATTGGTACAAATCAAGGAGTGCTGGTGTATTATGCTACCTGGTCGGTTTTTAATGAAGCTAGTTTTCAGGCAAATCGGATTATTGTTAATCTCGACGGAACTCCTCAACCTTTGCTGGGAACCGAAACCATTAATGCGATTGCAATCGATGGAGCTAATCGGAAATGGTTCGGTACGCAATCGGGCGGTGTCGTTTTAATGTCGGCCGATGGGACCACGCAGCTCGAGCAATTTACTACTGCCAACTCCCCGCTTCTTTCGAATACCATTTTACAATTGGCCATTGACCCTCAAAGCGGCGAAGTGTTTATTGCAAGCGATAAAGGGATTTCCTCCTATCGTGGTTTCGCTACCGAGCCTGAATTGAACTTTACGCAGGTGAGTGTTTACCCAAACCCGGTCCGCCCAAACTACGAAGGAAACATTGTGATCAAGGGAACGATTGAACAAACGCAAGCGAAGATAACCGACATTGCGGGTAATGTGGTTTTTTCAACAGAATCGCTTGGAGGACAGGCGATTTGGGATGGTCGCGATTTTTCTGGAAATAAAGTGGCTACTGGAGTTTATTTGGTGTATATGACCAATTCCGATGGATCGAAAACAGCGGTTACCAAGCTCTTGTTTGTAAAATAAAAAGCCGGGTTAATTCCCCAGCTCCGACATAAACTTAATGCGTATCAGTCGAATTTCTTCTTCGCTGTATTGATCTTCTCCCAGTTCGTTCAACGCAGCTTCAATCGATTCCGTTTCAGCTTCTTCGCGGAAGTATTCGTAAATATCGTCCGCTTTATCTTCGTCGATGGCTTCGTCGATGTAATAATTGATGTTGATTCGTGTGCCCGAGTTCACAATCGATTCAATTTCCTCAATGAGTTCAATCATATCCAATCCTTTCGCACTGGCTATATCTTCCAAAGGCATCTTTCGGTCGATACTCTGAATGATAAAAACTTTTAAGCCGGATTTGTTTACAATCGATTTAACGACCATATCCTGAGGACGTTCAATCTCGTTTTCATCAACGTGCTTTTTAATCAGTTCAATAAACTCCTTGCCGTAGCGTTGTGCTTTGCCGGTTCCAACTCCCGATATTTTAGTGAGCTCCTCCAAGCTGATTGGGTACTGTGTGGACATTTCCTCCAGGGATGGGTCTTGGAAAATGACAAATGGAGGCAGGTTCAATTTTTTGGCGGTTTGTTTTCGTAAATCTTTCAGCATGGCAAGCAAGGCCGGATCGACCGAACCGGTACCCGCTGATTTGTTGTCGGGGTTTTCATCCGATTCTTCAAAATCGTGATCCTGAGTTAGCATGAAAGAATAGGGCTTATTCAAGAATTCCCTCCCTTTCGGGGTTACTCTTAGTAAACCATAATTTTCGATGTCTTTGTCGATAAAGCCGGCGACCATTGCTTGACGAAAAACCGCATTCCAAAATTTGACTTCTTTATCGCGTCCCATCCCAAACTCTTCGAGGGTGTGGTGGCGGTAGGATTTTACAGCTGCGGTGATATTGCCGGTTAGAACATGGGCCACATGGTCGGCTTTGAATTTCTCTTTTACTGCCAGAATGGTTTCTAAGGCCAAAATTACATCGTCTTTTCCTTCGAACTTGGTCTTAGGATTAAGGCAATTGTCGCAGTTACCACAATTCTCCTGATGGTATTCTTCTCCAAAATAATGAAGCAGGATTTTTCGACGACAGATCGACGATTCAGCATAAGCAACCGTTTCGAGGAGCAGTTGTTTGCCAATTTCTTGTTCGGCAACCGGTTTCCCCTGAGTGAATTTTTCCAGTTTCTGAATGTCTTTATACGAGTAAAAAGTGATGCATTGTCCTTCGCCACCGTCGCGCCCCGATCGCCCCGTTTCCTGATAATATCCTTCGAGGCTTTTAGGAATATCGTAGTGAATCACAAACCGAACGTCGGGTTTGTCGATTCCCATTCCAAAAGCAATGGTTGCTACAATTACATCCACATCCTCCATGAGGAACTTATCCTGATTAGTTGACCGCGTGGCGGAATCGATCCCGGCGTGGTAGGGTAGTGCTTTGATTCCATTAACCACTAAAGTCTCAGCCAGTTCTTCTACTTTTTTTCGACTCAGGCAGTAAATGATTCCACTTTTACCGGAATTGTTTTTAATGTACTTGATGATTTCTTTTTCGGTATTTACTTTAGGTCGAATCTCGTAGTACAGGTTGTCGCGATTGAAGGAGGATTTGAAAACCTCGGCATCGAGCATCCCCAGGTTTTTCTGTATATCGTGTTGTACTTTCGGAGTGGCTGTTGCAGTAAGAGCAATGATAGGAGCTCGTCCTATTTCATTCACGATAGGACGAATTCTTCGGTACTCCGGTCGAAAATCATGCCCCCATTCCGAAATGCAATGCGCTTCGTCGATTGCATAAAAGGAGATTTGAATCTTCTTTAAAAAATCGATATTTTCTTGTTTCGTAAGCGATTCAGGAGCCACGTAAAGCAGCTTGGTCTTGCCCATCATTACATCTTCCCTCACCTTGACGATAGCCGACTTGGTGAGCGAGGAGTTCATGAAGTGAGCAACCCCATCTTCCGAGCTAAAACCGCGCATCGCATCGACCTGGTTCTTCATCAAGGCGATGAGGGGCGATATAACAATGGCAGTTCCCTCGAGAAGAAGAGATGGGAGCTGATAACATAAGGATTTGCCACCACCGGTTGGCATTAATACAAAAGTGTCGTTCCCCTGTAAAACATTTTCTATGATGGGCTCTTGCAATCCCTTGAAACTGGTAAATCCAAAATAGCGTTTTAAGGTGTCCAAGACTGGATATTCAACAACTTCGGCCATGGAGGAAGATTGATGTTTATGATTGACTAAAGATTCAAAATAAATGGGGAATGAATTGGATGCTCGCCTTGGAAGCTCGGTCTGATTTCATACCCCTTATAAAAGTAATTAACAAATACCTAAATAGCAAATTTTAAAACGGGACATAAAGATAAATCTTACTTTTGCCATTTCGTGGGCTCTTAACGATTGTTAAGACTCCTGCCAAAACTCCACATAATCAGGTTTATGAATAGTGAATTAGCGCATATTTCAGTAGGTAAGGAAGAAGAAATTCTTGCCATCGCTCAAAAAACAATTCAGGCAGAAGCAGAAGCAGTGCAAAATTTGAAAAATCTGCTCAATCAAGGCTTTGTCGATTCGGTTAACATTATTCTGAACGCTAAAGGAAGGGTCATTATTAGTGGTATAGGTAAAAGTGCCAACATCGCTCAAAAAATGGTGGCGACCATGAACTCAACCGGAACCTCGGCTATCTTTATGCATGCAGCCGATGCCATTCACGGCGATCTGGGTATCATTCGTCCGGAAGATGTCGTTATCTGCATCTCGAAATCGGGTAATACTCCCGAAATAAAAGTGCTTATCCCGCTCATTAAAAATTTGGGCAATCCGGTTATCGCTCTGGTGGGTAATACCGATTCATACCTGGCCGATCAGGCCGATTCCGTAATCAACTCCTTTGTTGAACGGGAAGCTTGCCCCAATAACTTAGCTCCGACCTCTTCTACTACCGCTCAATTGGTTATGGGCGATGCTCTCGCTGTTTGCCTGCTTCATCTAAAAGGATTTTCCGATGTCGATTTCGCTCGCTTCCATCCGGGTGGCTCACTGGGGAAAAAATTATACATGACGGTCGGCGATATTTACAAAGTGAACCCAGTGCCTAAAGTGAGTGAATCCGATTCTGTGCGCAAGGTGATTATGGAAATATCGGGTAAGCGATTGGGAGCTACCGTTGTTTTAAATAAAAACAGAGAGATACTCGGGATTATAACCGATGGCGATATTCGCCGTATGTTGGAAAAATACGAAGATTTCACGCATCTAAAAGCATCGGACCTAATGAGCCTGAACCCTAAATCGGTTCAACCCGACGACCTGGCTGTTAAAGCGTATCAGCTCATGGAGAAAAACAAAATTACGCAGCTAATCGTTCGGAATGATAGTGGATATCAGGGAATGATCCACTTACACGATATCTTACGCGAAGGGATTATTTAATTTGCATCTATGGCCCGACAAAATTTGAATGAACAAGTCGAAATGACTTTTCTCGATCATCTGGAAGTACTTCGGTGGCACCTGATGCGTGCGGTTCTGGCTGTCGTCCTTCTGGCAATAGTGGTATTTCTTTTCAGCGATTATATTTTTGAGGAAATTATTTTCGCACCCAAAGACGCCGCATTTTGGACCAATCGGATGCTTTGCGAAGCAGGAGCTCTTATGAGTAAAGGCCTTGCTTGGCTTTCCATTACTGTTTCGCCCGCATTGCTTTGTATCAATACCGAACCCCTCGAGATATACAATATTAATATGGCCGGACAGTTTTCAACGCATATCCGAATTTCGCTGTTGCTCGGCCTAGTGCTGGCATTTCCTTATGTGTTCTGGGAAATGTGGCGTTTCATCAAACCTGCTCTCTACGACAAAGAAGTGAAACATAGCAGAGGAGCCATTTTTTATACGTCTGGTCTGTTTATGGCGGGTGTCCTTTTTGGCTATTACCTCATTACTCCGCTTACTATTCATTTCTTAGGCTCTTATCAAGTGAGTTCTTCGGTGGCCAACGAAATTAATCTCAACTCCTATATCTCAACCTTAAGTTCGGTGGTTCTGGCAGCCGGTATCGTATTCGAACTGCCGGTTATGGTTTACTTTTTGGCTAAAATCGGATTGGTAAGCGCCGAATTCCTTCGGAAATATCGCCGGCATTCGATCATCGTAATTCTGCTCCTCTCGGCAATTATTACTCCTCCCGATGTGTTTAGTCAATTGCTAGTGGGTATTCCCTTGGTCATTTTATACGAAGTGAGTATTAAAATAACTCGACGGATTGAACGCAAACGCATGCTGGAAGCCGAAGGATTGACTTAATTCAAAAAGATATGTTGCTACGAGCTGAAAATATTGTAAAGAAGTATAAGAAACGTACCGTTGTAAAAGGGGTTTCCATCGAAGTCAATCAGGGTGAAATTGTGGGTTTGCTCGGTCCAAACGGAGCCGGTAAAACCACTAGCTTCTATATGATTGTGGGCTTGATAAAACCTTTTTCCGGTAGTATTTATATGGACGATATCGAGATTACCGGAGAGCCGGTTTATCGGAGAGCTCAACGGGGCTTAGGCTATCTTGCTCAAGAGGCCTCTGTTTTTCGAAAACTAAGTGTAGAAGACAATATCTTTTCGGTACTCGAAATGACCAATCTCCCCAAAGCAGAACAAATCGAAACCACCGAACGGTTGATTCAAGAATTTGGCTTGGAAAAAATTCGAAAAAGTCTAGGCATTCAACTCTCCGGAGGAGAACGCCGAAGAACGGAAATAGCTAGAGCTCTTGCCCTTAATCCTAAATTCATATTGCTCGATGAACCTTTCGCCGGTGTCGACCCCATCGCGGTAGAAGATATTCAGCAAATCATCAGTAAGCTGCGCGAAAAAAATATCGGTATCCTAATCACCGATCATAATGTGCATGAAACCCTTTCAATAACCGATCGCGCTTACCTGCTTTTCGAAGGCTCGGTTCTTAAATCGGGAACAGCCGAAGAACTCTCGGAAGACGAACACGTGCGGAAAGTTTACCTAGGTCAAAACTTCGAATTGAGGAAATAGGCTGCTAAACATTTTTGCTTTTCTTGGTGTTTTTCAGATTATTAATGTCAACCGTTTTATATTTGTGCATCTAAGATGTACTTGCCGGTATGTTCCGGTTTCAAATTAATTTACATGCAACGATTTTTATCCAGTATTTTTTTCATTCTCTTTCTATCTGTCCTGTTTCCTGTCGCAGGCTTCTCTCAAGCCGATCACCTGTGCGACCAACATCATCGTTGGGAAGAAGCCATTCAGGAGGATTCATCCGTCTATTATCGTCATCAGGAACTCGAAGCTTTTACTCGTGAGTATATTCAAACCCGTCAGGTTAACGAAGGCCTCAGAATTATTCCTGTCGTATTTCATGTGATGCATGCTTATGGCGAAGAAAATATCAGTAAAGAGCAAATCCATAATGCAGTCGAAATCCTGAATCAGGATTTTCGTCGTAAAAACCCCGACACCAGTATTATTATCAATGCGTTTAAACCCCTTGCTACCGATTCCGAAATTGAATTCCGTCTGGCTAAACTCGATCCTGAAGGGAATTGTACCGAAGGAATTGTTCGGATTTATACCGATTTAGCGTATGCCGGAAGCGACGATCTAAAGGATTTTTCGCGCTGGCCACGAGGTAGTTATTTGAATATTTGGGTCGTTGGTTCAATCGCATCCGGCGCGGCTGGATATTCTTACTACCCAGGTATTGGTCCTAATCGGGATGGAATTGTGATTCGACACGATTATGTGGGTGGAATCGGAACTTCGTCGCTTAATCGGAGCCACACGCTTACTCACGAAGTCGGACATTATTTGAACTTAGCTCATCCTTGGGGTAATTCCAATGAACCGGGTCTTGCCGATAACTGTAATATCGACGATGGGGTAGAAGATACTCCACTCACCATCGGGCATACTAGCTGTAATCTGTCGGCAGTTACTTGTGGATCGCTCGATAATGTTCAGAATTTCATGGAGTATTCCTATTGTACAAGAATGTTTACCCATGGTCAGGGAGCCAGGATGCAGGCTGCATTGGCCTCATCGATTAGTGAGCGGAGTAGCCTCTGGCAGGAAAGCAATCTCTTTGAAACCGGAACCCATCCTTTTTATCAGGCTCAGCCTTGTATCGCTCAAGCCGACTTTTATGCTCCCCGTCGGATAATTTGTCCCGGAGAAGAAGTGCAGGTATTTGAACTGTCTTTCAATGGAGAGGTTGGTTCGTTCGAATGGTATTTTCCTGGCGGGACACCTGAATTTTCCAGCGAGGAAAATCCTTTTGTGATGTACGAAAATCCAGGTGAATATCCAGTGCAATTAAAAGTGATTAGCCAGATGGGAGCCGATTCCCTTGTCAAACAGGATTTTATTCAGGTAATTACTCAAGATGCCTCTGTTCAACCTCCTTTAACAGAAAATTTCACACTCGGTCAATTCCCCCGATTCTCCGATTGGTCCGGATCCAATTGGATTCTGGAACAAAGCGGAAATGTAGGTTGGGAATATACCTCAACCGTTGGTTCCGATGGGGTAGGCGCACTCGTAGTACGTAATTCGTACAACGAGGAAGGAGCTAAAAGTACCCTCCTCTCGCCCCAAATATTTTTACCGGAAAATACCGAAAGTGTTCAACTTAGTTTTGACTACGCCTACGCTCAAGCATTTGAAGAGTCGGACGATGAATTTATACTCTTTATCTCCAAAGATTGTGGTAAAACCTGGCAGGTACGATTTCTGCGAAGCGGGTACTTCCTTTCATCTACCGGAGGAGAAGTTAGCTGGTTCAACTTTGTTCCGTCCAGCGAGGAATGGATTCACGTAGAACGTGACTTAACAGCCAATGTCGATGCTGGCGGCTCTTTTCAACTTAAATTCCAAATGATTAGTAGTCAGGGGAATAATTTCTTCCTCGACCACATCAATTTGGGTGTTACCCTCTCGGCCGATGAAGTGTTAGATGCTGATTTCCAGGTTCGAGTTTACCCCAATCCAACTCATGGCGATGGTACCGTCGAAATGATTAGTCCGTCGGCTGGTGCTGCTACAGTGCATTTAATGAGCCTGCAAGCGGGACTGATTCGCTCGATTCAAACGGATTTACTCCCCGGAAATAATCAATTTGCCTTGCAAGCTTTTGGAGAGATGGCGGCTGGGGTTTATTTTATTAAAGTCGAAACGGATTGGGGCACAATAACCCGCAAACTCATCGTTCAGTAATCGCAGCCAAGATTCTATACCACCTGCGGGATAGAACAAAAAAAAACGGTAAACCCTTTCATCGGTTTACCGTTTTTTTATGCCCTGATGTGTCAACTAGTTCGTGCTGCAGGAATCGGTCCCGCAACCACATGCCACGCGGTCGTCTCCTAGTTCGGAAGCTGCTTGGCAACTACCTCCAGAAATTCCCTTTTTGGAGAAGAATAATTTTAAAGCTAGACCCGAAAGAGCTATGGTCATTAAGCCTAAAGCGAATAAAAGCAGTTTGATATACATACGATGATTTTTCGGAATAAGAGATTCAAAAATATTATTTATAATGCTAACAAAGGAGGATGATTTCGGTTCAGTGTTGCTTACGATTCGGCGAGTCGGAGGTTCCGGTAGTCGGTTTTAGAGGGTAAATCCTCGTCGTCGATCGGAATGTTTTGCATAATTAATCGTTGCTCTTCGGCAGCAGCTTTGAGGCGTTTGTAGTATTGCTTTCGCTCTATTACATCTTGTGTTTTAACGCAGTACACTTTTTTCTTCCGCATTAAACGGTTATGACCAATCCGATGCTCCGGGAATTCACCATCTTTTTTAAACAGGATTTTTACTGCGAGGCCCAGAAAAATAAGGGCGACAAAAGCAATGGTTATACCAAGGAATACGAGTAATTGCATAGCATGAAATTTATCCTACAAAACTAATCGTAAAAGCTTATAGAAGAATGAGCACTACAGGAAATTGGAGCTATTTTACGACATATTTTTCAGGCAAGGTTTAGGGTTGTTGGCTTGTGCAGGGAAGTAGGGGGATAAAAAAGCCGACTTTTATGAACATTCATTAAGGGTGTATGTTTGGGAGTTAAGCAATTTTAAAATCCATAAGGTGTAGAATGCGTTCAAATTTTACATCTTTGCCCTTCTAATTTTTTAAGGGTTTTAACACTAAAAATCAATCATATGTCAACTAAAAAGGCAAAAAAAATCGATGAGAATTACAAGAAGGAGGTCATGGCCGATTACTACCTTGCAAATGTAAGTAGGAATTGTTCTGTGATTGGTCGTAAAGAGGTTCTCACCGGTAAGGCTAAATTTGGGATTTTTGGCGACGGAAAAGAGGTGGCTCAAATAGCCTTGGCAAAAACATTTCAAAATGGCGATTGGCGCTCGGGTTATTACCGCGATCAAACCTGGATGATGGCTGTAGGGCTTTTCTCACCCGAAGAATTTTTCTACCAACTGTATGGTGAAACCAATGCCGAATTAAGTCCAAGTAATGGTGGCCGTTCTTTTAATAACCACTTTGGTAGCCGTTCCATCAATCCGGATGGAAGCTGGAAAGATTTAACGAAACAGCCAAATACCTCGGCCGATATTTCTCCCACAGCTGGTCAAATGCCCCGCTTACTCGGTTTAGCCTGGGCCTCGAAATTATTCCGCGAGAATAAAGAATTGCATCAATACAGCACCTTGTCCAACCAAGGAAATGAAGTAGCTTTTGGTTCTATTGGCGATGCCAGTACTTCCGAAGGTCATTTCTGGGAAACAATCAATGCTGCCGGTGTGCTGCAAGTTCCCATGGCCATTTCTATTTGGGACGATGGATACGGTATTTCCGTTCCTCAAAAATATCAAACAACGAAACAGAATATTTCTGCCCTTTTAAAAGGATTTCAAACCGACGAAGACGGACAAGGATACGAAATCTACAAAGTGAAAGGTTGGGATTATCCATCGTTGGTTGCAACCTATCAGGAAGCAATTGCAAAATGTAGAACCGAGCATGTTCCGGTTGCTATTCACGTTACCGAAGTTTCTCAGCCTCAAGGTCACTCCACCTCGGGTTCGCACGAACGATATAAGTCGGAAGAACGATTGCAGTGGGAAATCGATTTCGACCCACTTCGCAAAATGCGCGAATGGATTTTAGCCGAAGGAATTGCGACCGTCGAAGAACTAGATCAAGTCGAAAAAGAATCGATGGATCGTACTAAAAAAGCTCGTAAAGAAGCTTGGGAGAAATTTAAAGCACCCATCGAAGCCGAACGCAAAAACCTAATCAGCATCATGGAAAATCGCTCCTGCCGTTGCAAACGCGAAGGTGTCGATAAAGCTGGAATGGTCGTAGCCGAATTGAAAAAAATTATCTCTCCCATTCGCCGCGATAACTTCTCTGCTGCTAAAAAAGTGCTCCGTCACGTCTGCCTGGATTGCAATATTCGCGAAAAACTTCAATCCGATTTGAGTGAATGGCTCGAACGCAATTATGAGGACAATCGAGTTCGTTACAACAGCAAATTATATGTCGAAGACGAAACTTCTGCCTTGAAAGTGGAAGGAGTAAAACCTGTTTTCACCGAGAATTCGCCTCTGGTTGCCGGACGTGAAGTGCTTCGCGACAATTGGGATTACATCTTTGCTAATAATCCCAAAGTGGTCATTTTTGGTGAAGATGCCGGAAAGATTGGTGGTGTGAACCAATCGCTCGAAGGACTTCAGCAAAAGTATGGCGAATTGCGCGTGATGGATACCGGTATTCGGGAAAATACCATCATGGGACAAGGAATGGGATTAGCTTTAAGAGGTTTGCGTCCGATTACCGAAATTCAGTATTTCGATTATCTCTTGTACGCACTTCAAACCATGAGCGACGACCTTGCAACGACTCATTATCGTACTGTTGGAGGACAAAAAATTCCAATCATTGTAAGTACTCGTGGTCACCGATTAGAAGGAATCTGGCATTCCGGCTCTCCTTTGAGCATGGTAATTAATTCCATTCGTGGTGTTTACGTTTGCGTACCTCGCAACATGACGCAAGCTGCCGGTTTCTACAACACCTTGCTTCAAGGCGAAGATCCAGCCTTAGTGATTGAACCATTGAATGGTTATCGTTTGAAAGAAGTTCGTCCGGATAATATCGGAGAGTACCGTATTCCATTGGGAGTTCCGGAAATTATGCACGAAGGTAAAGATGTAACCGTTGTTACTTATGGTTCTTGCGTAAGAATTGCTCAGGATGCTGTTGAACAATTAAAAGAATTCAATATTTCGGTTGAATTAATCGACGTTCAAACCTTATTGCCTTTCGATGTGAATCACATGATTCTGGATTCCATCAAAAAGACCGGTCGGGTACTCTTCTTCGACGAAGATGTTCCTGGAGGAGGGACTGCTTTCATGATGCAAAAAGTACTCGAAGAACAGGGTGCTTTCTACCATCTCGATGCTGAGCCTCGAACCTTGGCCGCTCAGGAACACCGTCCTGCTTATGCTACCGATGGCGACTACTTCTCAAATCCGAATGCTGAGGATGTTTTCGAAAGTGTTTATCAGATGATGCACGAATCGAATCCGGTTAAGTATCCAAAATTGTACTAAGAAAGAGTTCCTAAGAGAACCACACCCATTATAAGAAAAGCTGAAAGCTGCCCAATGGCCGTTTTTCAGCTTTTTTTTTAAAAGGAATTTGCGTCGATGGCGAAAGCCAGCAACAACGAACTGCCGCGCGACTCATGGCGCGTGGCAATCATT
>CALGAK010000123.1 GCA_937954085.1 uncultured Bacteroidota bacterium | reverse complement strand
CGCTCATTCACCAAGTCGCCCCCGCGCCAAAGTCGCTCATCGCTCTAGTCCCTTCGAATCACTCCATGGGAACTACCGATCGACTCCCGGCAGTAAGTTCATGCCACCTAAACAAGCATCGCTCTAGTCCCTTCGAATCACTCCATGGGAACTACCGCGCGACTCCCGTCGCGTGGTTTAGAAAGAGAATCCAATTAAAAACTAATTTGTCGTGGCAAACCAATCCGTAAACCCGTATAAAAGCCACGCGCAAGGAGGCGCGCGGCAGTTTGCTGAATTCGTTGGAAGTTGCACATTGTACTAGAATGAATGCCACGCGCCGGGAGCCGTGCGGCAGCTCGTTATTGCTGCTTTCGCCCATTCACCAAGTCGCCCCCGCGCCAAAGTCGCCCAGTCGCCGCTGCACCTAGTTTTTCACTTCTGTCGTTCACCATTCACCGTTCACCGCAAACCGCAAACCGCAAACCGTCTCCCTCTTGCTCAATGATAACGGACCTTGGCTATGGGTCGAGGAATATTGACATGTAATCCAAGATGAATACGCCACGGATTCACAATTCCAGTAGGGAGGGCAAAATGCTCGACGCCTAAACGCATTCCCAAGTAATAATTTTCGAGAAACCAACCCACACCCGGAGCAGGTAAAAAATGGATTCCCGGCGATTGATTGCTTCCATCGTAGCTACCCCAACTAAGTAAATGCTTATAACCAAGATAAAATCCAGCAGTCGATTTGGAACCACCCCAAACATCAATCTTTTTATCGACCCCCAAAGCAAAGAAATGTCGATTCTCCCAAAACTGAAACCAAGTCTCATTCGAATGAATAAGAACCGGTTCCCGAAAAATTCTTCCTGCATAACTGAGGCTAAAAACGAGGTTTGTGTAATTCTCCTCCACTCCAAACCGAGCACCCATAAAGTAATCGTCCCAATTCAGGCTTTGCTCCCACCCTATTTCGAAATGACTGAAATAAAACCCATTAAATCGCTTTACCTCTTTCTCTTTCAAAAACCTACGCAATGGATGCCTATGAAAAATTTTCGCACGATCGTACAAACTCAGTCCACCGATTGGTGCATCAACACTAAAAGAGGTATCGAGCAGCCAGCGAGCAATTTCCAAATTCCCTGCTTCGCAAGCTAATTGAAAGGCATCGAGCGAATCGGAGGATTGCGCAAAAACATTGGCTCCTAAATCCCACAAGGATTCTGTAGCGTATTGTCCACCATATAAAACAGCATTGAGAAAGGGAGTATATCCGAACAAATCGGGGGTTTCAAGGCTGGCACCATAGGAGTGCAATAAGGCAATCATTTCATAATCGTCGAGCATGGCGGCCAGGTTAATGGGCGTAATTTGCTGATAATCTTGCGAATCGACGGCGATCTCATAATAGAGCAGCATATCTGCCATGAGCAAATCGTAGTTATACACGGCGTAATGCAAGGCAGTACGACCATACTCATCCGATTGATTTAATTCGGCTCCGGCCCGAATGAGCTTTTCTGCTGCTATCAGGTTCGAGCGATTTACAGCTGCCAATAAAGCACTCACTCCATTTTCAGGAATGAAGTTAACCTTTGCTCCTCGATTCAGGAGGGTATCGATTAAAGCGAGATGAGGAATTTCGGCTGCTATGATTAAAGGAGTTACCTGACTGTAGGGGTCGTAAAAATTCACATCGGCACCCTTGTTAAGTGCCACAATCGACGAATCCATCGAACTATCAGCAATAGCTTGCAATAATTCATATCCCCAATCGACCGAATTTTTTTCTTGCGCCCAGGAATGGAGCGAAAGAAACACAAGCACGACTAATAAGAAAGATCGCATCTTATAGATTTTATGTCCACTTAATACCAGTTTCCCCTACTGGAGAAAGAAACTACACCATACCTGGCTTATTGTTCAAAAGCCGGATCTTGTTTCTTAAAAATACGATGAACGATTACGGCAAACAAGCTCAAATACAAGAAACCGACAACCGGAATCCAATAGGATACCGAAATATTGAATAAGTCGGCAATTTTACCTTGTAAAGGAGGCAAAAAGGCTCCACCCAAAATCATCATAACCAGGAAAGCTGAACCTTGGCTGGTGAATTTGCCCAATCCATGCAAGGCTAGGGAAAAAATTACCGGCCACATAACGGAGCAGAAAAGTCCGCCACTAACAAAAGCAAATACCGACACACTACCGGTGGTGTACATGCCAATAATCATGGAGGTAACACCCAGTAAACCAAAAATCTTGAGTGTTTGAGCCGGTTTATCATTCCCAATCCAAAAGCCTACAATCTGAATCAAAATGACAACTGCATAGGGTAAGACCATTTTTAAATCGGCCCATGACACTCCGGCTAAGCGATTAGAAGCCAGAATGACTAAGAACGCGATGTAGGGAACCACAATCAAAGCGAATTTCCTGCCGCGGTTATTCCAGTTAAAAACAGAAATAGCTCCTGCCCAGCGACCTATCATTAAACTACCCCAATACAAGGAGATCAACATCGGTGTCATAGCTGTCCAGTAACCCGGCACTTCTTTTCCCGACAATCGTGATAAAAATTCGCTGTAGTCGATGGTATTTCCGGTATCGAGAAACAATTTCCAGTCGAGGTATTTAAGGTATTCGCCCAAATTACTTTGGATGGTTACTTCGGTACCAACATACATAAAGATGGCCAGCATCCCGAGGGCCAATTGAGGGTATTTCAAGGCTCCCCATCCATGTGCGTTTTTGCGGGCTCGATGGTTGGCATACAGCAGTCCTCCCACCAGCGTAGCAATACCCAAGAGAATCAGATAGAGTCCCATTTTACTTTCGTGTTGCACATCGTCGCCGGTATTCGTAGCAAAAATAATGGCCAAAACCGCTATCAATACGACGGTAATGATGCTCAAGAGAGCAGTGGCTTTCGATTCGTTTTCGATGGTTGCATCGAATTTATTTTCCGGGAGTCGCTTGGAGAACTTGAAAAGTAAACCAGCGGCCAGAAAAGCAAAGCCAATAATCACATACAACCACTCAATCGTATTGAGCGAAAGGGACTTAATAGCACTTTCGTCGAGGCTGGTTGTTCCGAGCAAGGCCAAAGCAAAAATGATTGGACCAATGGTCGTACCAAAGGAATTAATACCTCCAGCTAGGTTTAACCGGTTAGCTCCTGTGCGTTCATCGCCTAGTGAGATGGCAAATGGCTGAGCAGCTGTTTGCTGCAGGGAAAAACCCAAACCAATGATAAAAAGAGCCGCTAAAATGAGTGCAAAACTACTCGAAGCTAAAGCCGGGAACATGAAAAAGGCCCCCACAACCGAAATCATTAGTCCGTAAACGATTCCGTTTTTATATCCCCAGGCGTTGAGTAAATCTTTTTTGCCGGCAATAGAAACTATGAAGAGAGCAAAGGCACCCAAGTAATAGGCAAAATAAAAAGCCGAATCGATGAGTTGGCTCTGAAACTGCGAGAGATCGAATTTCGATTTACAAAAAGGAATAAAAACTCCATTGGATGCGGCTATAAAACCCCAGAAGAAGAAAACTCCCACGAGGGTAAAAAGCGCGCTGTAATTGGTCGGCTTTTGCTCGGACATATTTGCGATGATATTGAGTTAATTAAATCAGGCTAAAGATTTAAAAAAAATCCTTAGCCCGGAAGGGAATCCTTACATCCAATGCAAATATTTATTGACCAATTCCCGAATCTTTTCATGATTTCCAAATAATTCCTCGCTCAAATGCTCATCGTTGAAACCTTTCAGTTTTCCGGCAATTGCATCGATGCTACCGGCAGGAAATACGCCACCTGACTCGTACACCTCGCGTTGCATTTCGAGGGCATCGGCACTTTGAAAACAACTGGTTGGTAGTTCTTTTAGTTCGGCCAGCTTATCTTTAAAGCTTTCGCTGAAAATATTTCCCGGAGCATATACTTTCTCCGCCAGCTCGAGTGATTCGGGCATTTGTAAACCATAGCGGGTAGCTACGAGCAAACCCGACATGAGGTAATGTAAGTTGGCCGAACCGTCGGGCACGCGAAACTCAAAGGTCTGCTTGTCGGAAAAATCTTTTCCGGTGCGTGGTTCGAGCGGATTCGCATCGGTAAGCATATCGCATGCAGAGCAGAGCCAACCCAATGGAACGCGAACAAGAGCGGAACGATTTCGATCGCCCCAGCAAACATAAGTTGGCGCTTCCTGATGAGGAACAAGACGCAGGTAAGAAGTTGGGATGGTGTTGCCAAAAGCGGTTAAGGAGGTAGAAAGGTGCATCAATCCACCAATCATACGCTTTGCGATATCGCTAATTCGCCCTTGTTCGACCAGAACATTTTTTCCTTCTTTTTGCGCCAACATGTGAATGTGCAAACCGCTACCGGCATGCCCTACCGTAATTTTTGGAGCAAAACTTAAAGTAACACCATACTGGTAGGCCAACATGCGCAAAATCCATTTCCCGATAATCAGTTGATCAACCGCCTCTTCCGGGTTAACCGGCAAGAATTCAATTTCTTGTTGTTCGTAATAAAATTCATCATCGCTAAAATTACCTACTTCGGAGTGCCCGTATTTCATCATTCCACCACAACGAGCCATGAGCTGAAGGGCTTCCTTCCGGAAATCTTCCCATTTAGCAAAGGGTACCGACTCATGATATCCTTTTTGAGCCGGAGTTGGATACAATTCGGATTTTTCGCTAATCAGGTAATACTCGAGTTCACCCATCGCCTTGAAAGTATATCCGGTTTCCTCTTCGAACATTCGATGCGCTTTTCGAAGAATGTATTCCGGAGAGCTCTCCAGGGGTTTGCCGTCGTTGGTATAAAAACCACATAAGATATCCAGTGTTGGCGTTTCTTCGAAAGGGTTAACAAAAGCAGTCCGAAACTTGGGAACAACATACAAATCGCTGGATCCGGCTTCGATGAAACTAAAAAGACTCGAACCATCGACCCGTTCTCCTGCTGTGAGAATTTCATCAAGATGATCTTTGTTCAAGATAACAAAGTTGAGGCTTTTCAGCTTCCCGTCGTCGGCAACATACCTAAAATTAAGCATTTGAATATCCTTCTCCTGAATGAACTTCATGATGTCGTGCTTGGTAAATTCGGAGGCTGGCTTGCGCAAATGTTTCACCAGCGGATTGGGGTTCAGTGCAATTTCATTATCTCTCATGATCATACGAATGAATTTTTGGTTTAAGTACACACAAAACTACCTAAAATAAAAGCTTACAGCCGTTTTGGGAATATGTTACAGAATAGCCGTTCACATGCTTTTCAATAGTATAATGAGCCCTTATTCCCGGCTAAAATTTCATCTTTTATTGACAGTTTATGTGTATCATTGTTGCTTTTAAAAATTTGAAGTATGATTCGGTCCCATGGATTAGCCATTATTCTCCTTTTCATCCACTTTTTTTCCTTTAGTCAGGAATTTATCCGCGAAGCACCGGAAGTAACCCCCCTCACCGTTTCTTTCCAAGCCTATAACCTCAGCGAAAGCATCAACGATGCCGGAGCCATTCTAGAGGTTGACGGGGGAATTCCTCCCTATCAGTTTTATTGGTCGAAAAACGACATTCCCCTCGATTCTCCCGAAGGGAAAGGACTAACCGAAGACAAAGAATACCAAGTAGTTATAAGCGACCAGACCGGATTAAAAATCAGTAAATCCATTGTCGTACCGGCTGAGTCGGTGAACGAAAAAATCAACGCGGTTTTTGTTCCGCTGGTCGATTACATCAGCCAGGTTATCATGTTCGATATTTTTGCCTGGCTTCAACTGTACAATCCCATTGTGCACGACGATCTTGGGTTTATGATGAAGCACCCCAACGGCGACCCCATCAAAAAGAGCATTCCCTTCGTGGTTGTGTGGCTGGTTTTGGGCGCACTTTTCTTTACGATTTACATGAAATTCATCAATTTCCGGGGATTCAAGCATGCCATCGATTTGGTAAAAGGAAAATACGACAATCCCGATGAGCAAGGAGATGTTTCCCATTTTCAAGCGTTGGCCACTGCCTTATCGGCCACGGTAGGCTTGGGAAATATTGCCGGGGTAGCCATTGCTATTTCAATTGGTGGACCGGGAGCAACTTTCTGGATGATTCTAGCCGGTTTCCTGGGAATGGCTTCGAAATTTGTGGAGTGTACACTCGGAGTTAAGTACCGGAATATCGAAAAAGACGGCACTGTTTCGGGTGGCCCTATGTTCTACTTGAGCAAAGGACTCAAAAAAAGAAACTTGGGCAAATTGGGCAAAGTATTGGCCGCAATTTTTGCCATTTTGGTAATTGGGGGTTCCTTCGGAGGAGGCAATATGTTTCAAGCGAATCAATCCTTTTCGCAGCTAAGTGTCATTTTTCCTGAAATTGCCGAATACGGATGGATTTTCGGACTTATTCTCGCGGTACTCGTAGGAATGGTTATTATTGGCGGGATTAAAAGCATTGCGAAGGTGACCGAAAAAGTCGTTCCCTTCATGGCTTTGCTTTATGTTGCCGTTGCGCTGATTATTGTTCTCATTAACATGGTCCATATTGGCGATGCCTTTAAACTCATTTTCACCGGGGCCTTTGCTCCCGAGGCGCTCAAAGGAGGAATTATCGGAGTGTTAATTGTTGGTTTTCAGCGCGCAGCTTTCAGCAACGAAGCCGGAGTTGGTTCGGCATCTATTGCCCATAGTGCTGTTAAAACCGACAAACCGATTACCGAAGGATTTGTCGCTTTACTGGAACCCTTCATCGATACCGTGGTGATTTGCACCATGACTGCTTTGGTCCTCATTTTTACAGGCTTTCATACCAACCCCGACAACCTGGAAGGAGCCCAACTCACGTCGGCTGCATTTGCCAGCGTATTCAGCTGGTTTCCCTACCTGCTGGTAATAGCCATCATGTTATTCGCTTTTAGCACCATGATTTCATGGTCGTACTATGGTCAGAAAGGGTTCAATTACCTTTTTGGGAAATACTTTGAAAAAGCTTTTGGCGATAAAAAGATTATGCGACTAACCTATCAAGTTATCTTTTTGGGGTTCATCGTGGTGGGGGCTTCTTCGGAATTAGGGGCCGTAATCGATTTTTCCGACATGATGATTCTTTCCATGGCTTTTCCCAACATCCTGGGGCTCATCATCTTGGCTCCTGAGGTAAAGAAAGAGTTGAAAGATTATTTTCAAAAGATTAAGTCGGGAGAGATTAAACCCGTTAAATAATCCGGTTTTTAAATTGCTCGATGGTTTCACCGTAGAGCTTAGTGAGTTGTTTCGCAATGACAGGTTCACTAAAGCGAGCTGCATTTTCAAAACCTTTTTGTCGATAGGTCATCCGCAAGTCTCGATTAAAAGCAAATTCCATCATGGCTTCGGCAATGCTTTCGGGGCTGGTCGGATCGATATACCGGGCACCCTCACCGCCAGCTTCGGGCATACTGCTTACTTGTGAGCATATAACCGGGCAACCGCTTGCTTGCGACTCCAATACCGGCAGACCAAAGCCTTCGAAAAAACTCGGATAAACCGAAAAGAGAGCTAATTGATAGAATGCTGGCAAATCGGGAAAATCGAGATTCGGAACAAAGTGAACACGCGATTCCAGCGCGTACTTTTGAATAATGCCTTGCACTTCGGGGTAAGCAGCAGCCGGTTTGCCCACCACAACGAGCGGTAAATCGATTTTGCCCCATGCCATACCTAACAAGATATTTTTGAGATTCTTCCTTGCTTCAACATTCCCCACTGTGAGGAAAAACTCCTTCGGAAGTCCATATTTTCTGCTTACTCCTTCCAATTCACTCACTTCGCGCTTTTGATAAAAAGTTGGAAAACACGATTGATAAATAACCTGAATCTTCTCTTCGTCCACTCCCAAAAACTCAATCAAATCGTTTCGGGTTTGTTCCGAAATGGCAATAATGCGGGTAGCCTGTTTGGCGGCATAACGAAACTTCCATTGATACATGAGTCGATCGGTGGCTCGATAAAACTCCGGATAACGCATAAAAATGAGATCATGCATGGTAACGACCGATGGAATACCCGTGCGATCAATACCAAAGGGCAATTCATGACTTAATCCATGGTAGAGTTGAATATTCTGTCGGCTTAGTTCCGACGATAGGAAGAAGCTGCGCCAAAGCGATCCGGAAGCAGCCTTTAGGCCTGATGGACATACTACGCGATGCTTTTCAGAAGGAATAAAGAGCGATGATTCCACTTTAGGAGCAAACAAAACAGACTGAATATCAGAGTTGTATTCGTTCAATATACGAATAAGATTCCTGCTATAATTTCCCAAGCCGGATCGATTAGAAAAAGCTCTTTTTGCATCGAATCCTATGACCATAAATCCCTGTTTTGCCGCCAAAAGTAAATAAATTTTAAGGGGATGAACTCTTGCGCTTTGGTTTTGTTTTCCCTCCTTAATAGATTAATTTTGCACGTTCATAAAACCAATTAAAGTATTCAACTATTATGGCAAAGATAGAAGTGTATTTACCCGCCATGGGCGAAGGAGTAATTGAAGCTACTATTACCAAATTACTCAAAAAGGAAGGAGATCCGATTGAAGAAGATGAATCCATCCTGGAGGTAGCAACCGACAAGGTGGACTCCGAGATTCCCTCCCCGGCCGATGGAATCATTGCAAAGATGATGTTCAAAGAAGGGGATATTCCGCAGGTTGGCGATGTAATCGCGATTATAACTACCGAGGGCGAAAGTATCGAACAATCCGACATCGATCACGCTCAGGAAGAAACACCAGAAATTAAAACCTTTGCTGTAAGCGAACCTGAATTACCCACTGCCGATAAAAGTCCTAATTCCTATGGAAGTTACACTCCGGAAGGACGATTCATGTCGCCGCTGGTTCGTAACATCGCCTTTACCGAAGGAATCGATCCATCCGAGCTTGATAAGGTTCCCGGTAGCGGTAAAGATGGACGCTTAACGAAAGAAGATTTATTGAATTATTTGGCAGAACGTGGAAACAAGAATGTTGGCGTACGAGTTGAGAAAAAAGCGAACGATCCGGTTCCTCAAAGTCAGTCGCTCGTTAAAGCAGCACCAAGCTTACCCGCTTCTCCTCCTGCTCCCATTAGCAAGCCAATTGTTCCCGGAGCTGGCGACCAAGTGGTGGAAATGGACCGCATGCGCAAGTTAATTGCAGAGCACATGGTTCACTCGGTGCACACTTCTCCTCATGTTACCTCATTTGTCGAAATTGATGTTACTCCCCTCGTTGAATGGCGAAACCGAATTAAAGACGATTTCCAAAAACGCGAAGGAGAAAAAATCACGTTCACTCCCATTTTTGTTGAAGCCGCCGCTAAAGCGCTACGCGACTTCCCAATGATCAACGTATCGATCGATGGAACAAACATCATTGTAAAAAAACGCATCAACATTGGTATGGCAACCGCCTTACCTAGCGGAAACCTAATTGTTCCTGTTATTAAAGATGCCGATCAACTGAACCTGGTAGGTCTTGCAAAATCGGTTAACGATTTAGCGAATCGTGCCCGCATCAATAAATTAGTTCCCGACGAAATTAGTGGAGGAACCTTTACAATTACCAATTTCGGTAGCTTCGATAACATTACCGGAACGCCAATCATCAACCAACCTGAAGTAGCTATTTTAGGTGTTGGTGCCATCAAAAAGAAGCCTGCCGTAGTGGAAACTCCACAAGGCGATATGATTGGTATTCGTCACATCATGGTGCTTTCGCTTTCCTACGATCATCGTGTGGTAGATGGCGCACTTGGCGGACAATTCCTGAAACGAGTGGGTGATTATCTCGAAAATTGGGATAAAAACAGAACTGCCTAAGGCGTTCTTTTTAATCCAATAAAATACAAGGCTGTGCTGAAATGATTACTTTCGGGCACAGCCTTTTTTTTATGTATTTACGCAACGAAAAACTTTACTTACGAGCTCCGGAGCCAGAGGATTTAGACTTGGTTTATGAATGGGAAAACGACACCTCCCTTTGGGAAGTGGGAGAAACTTTTGCACCCATTAGTCGATTCATCCTGAAAAAATACATCGATCAATCGCACCTCGATATTTTTCAAACCCAACAAGTGCGGTTCATGATTTCGCTGCAGGAGCATCGCTACCCTGCCCTTGGCTCGGTAGATTTATTCGACTTCGATCCCTTTCATCTCCGAGCGGGAATCGGGATCCTAATCGACCGTCGGCACCGAAACAAAGGATATGCCCACACAGCCCTCAACCTGACGATTGAATACGCTCAGCATGTTCTTGGATTACAACAACTTTACTGTCACATCGGCACACAAAACCACCCAAGTTTGAAGCTTTTTGAGGCTGCCGGTTTTGAAATAAACGGCCTCAAAAAAGGATGGATGAAACAAGGTCAATCCTGGTCCGATGTCCATTTCCTTCAAAAAATCCTGCGATAATTTCCAATTTTTCTCAATCAAAAGCCCACCCTTCGAGGTGAAAGGTGGGCTCTGTTTATCGAAAAACTTCAATCTTTTAAAACGATTGAGGTCAGCGAAGCAATGCGAGGAAAATGCTTCTTAAGAAGATATTACTCCTGGATTATTTCGTCTCGATTTGTTGAAACACATCCTCCACTTCCTTTAGCGAACCATCGGTTTCAGCTGGCTGTATTCCAAGCACATGAGCCATAATGGAATAGACATGAAGATTTCGAAATGGAGGACGGATATAATCCGATTTAAACTGTGGACCCATTGCAAAGAAAATTCCGTGCATGTCGGTATTGGCATTATCAAAACCGTGTGCTCCCATCATCACCCCTCGTGCATCGCGTCGGCGGCTCTGCTCTACAGACCAATACATCGAATAATAATCGTCGACCAAGAGGACAAAATCATGGAAACGAGGATGATAGCCACTTTCGAGATGAGCTGGAGCCTCTCCATTTTTCCAAAAACGAATATGTGGAACTCGCGCCAACTGAGCCGCTAGAGAATCCTGCATGCCATCTTTCGCCTTCACGTTCATGGTTGGAAACAAACCATCGGAATAGGCTACTAAGGTAGTATCGACATATTCATCGAGGTACACGCGTTTATCGGTCGATAATTGCATCATTCCATGATCGGACACAACGATGAAATTAATTTGAGCATAGTGAGGCAGAGCTTTTATTTCATTAAGAAAGACTCCAATAAGGCTATCCAAACCGCTCACCAGATTCATGAGCGTATCGTTGGTAGGTCCGTAGCGATGTCCTCCAGAATCGGGTTCGTCCAAATACCACATCACCAGCCGGGGTCGCGCTTCATCCGGTAAGTTCAACCAATGAACCACCGTATCGATTCGGTCGGAATAGGGCATATCGTGGTCGTATTTTTTCCAATAAGAAGGGCGAATACCTTGCACATCGGCTTCGCTTCCAACCCAAAAACAAGATGCGGTGGTTAATCCTTGTTTCTCGGCACTCACCCAGATAGGTTCCCCACCGTAGAATTTTCCATCCCAAACGCTCGCGCGATTCTCCGGGGAATTGTAATCCTCATTAAACTCAGGATCATAAAACCGATTGGCTACAATTCCGTGTTTGTGGGGCAATAATCCGGTAGCCAGGGTGTAATGGTTTGCAAACGTTGTGGTTGGCCACGACGAAACAAGGCGTTCCGCTTTGACTCCATTTTTTGCCAAGTAATCGAGGTTAGGAGTATGAGCCCTATCGACATAGTCCCATCGGAATCCATCGAGCGATAGGACTACTAAATAGTTTTCCTCCGATTCCTTTTGCTGAGCTGAACAGGAAGCCAGTATCAGTATAGCCAGGAAGGCTGCCATGCGAGGGAAAGAGTAATAAGTAAAATTGAAACGCTTCATTATCAATTTATTTAAAGAGGTTAACATCAAACAAGCAATTTTATAAAACCAGGAGCGAAATAAACAAAACCCTTGGAAATAGAGGCCTTATAATAGGTTTTGGAAAGATAAAAGGAGACTCCGGGATGGAATCTCCTTTTATGAAATATTCAGATGATTTTAGTTGAACCTTAAATCATCCGTGTGCGATTAGTTAAAGATGTAACGAATGGTGAGCTGACCTTGCCATCTTGAGCTAAGTAAGCCACTATCGTCGATTGCCCACAGGTCGGAAGTGATAAGTGAAAAGTGAAGAGTGAAAAACTGGGCGCAGCGTGAGAGGGTCGACTTAGGCGAGGGGGCGACTTGGTGAGGGGGGAGAATGGGCGAAAGCAGCAACAACGAGTTCCCGCGCGACTCCCGGCGCGTGGC
>CALGAK010000122.1 GCA_937954085.1 uncultured Bacteroidota bacterium | reverse complement strand
TTTAAACAAAAATAAATTCATGCTATAATTTCCAATTGATTGCATAAATGTAACCAATTCAAATCCATTATGCTGACTTCATGCTGCTTTTTTGATTGGGATCCGTTATAAAAGAAAAAGAGCTGTTAATGCAACAGCTCTTTTCCCTAAAATAGAATCTATTTTCTACTGGATGCTTAATCCCTTTTGTTGGGTAAATCCAATCCGTAGCCGCGTTTACGATCGGTAGCCTTGAGCACAAAACTCAGGAAGAAAGCTAATAAACCAAATCCGGCAAAAATGAATTCAGTTACAGTGTAATCGTATTTGGCTCCTTCAACTCCTGCCGTAATTTGTTCAGAAACACCGGGATTAGAAGCCGATAAGGCCCAACCAATTAAAATCGGCACCACTAACAAACCGATATTTTGGATCCAGAAAATTAATCCGTAAGCAGAACCAAGATAGCGATCTTCTACAATCTTAGGAATCGACGGCCACATCGAAGCGGGAACGAGCGAAAAAGCAGTACCCAAGATTACAATGATGAGAATAGCGAAAAAGACATTAAACGATTCAGCTGGAATCAAGGCAAACAGGAGGTGCGAAACCATCAACAGGACCGAACCGAAAATCATGAGGGTGGCTCCTTTTCCTTTCAAATCCAGAAAATAACCAATAAACGGAGTTAAAATCATTGCACCAATGGGGAAATACGAGAAATAAGCAGCAGCTTCTTTCACGGGTACATCGAGCTTGGAAGCGAGCATATCGGTGGCAAACTTTTGAAAGGGGAAAATGGCCGAGTAGAATAAAACACAGAGTCCGGCAATGGCTAAGAAGCCAGGATTAGTAAGGATCTTGCCCAAATCGCTTACTTTGAACTCATCTTCGGGCGAGGTTCCATTCTCGGAAACACCCTCTTGTTTGTCGAGGGCTCGATCCATGAAAGTGTAGATGAAAAAGGTAATGAACCCGATGAGCAAAAAGGCGACGCCCATAAACACAGAATTCGCCGGGCCTCCATCTTCGGCAAAAATGGGTGTTAAACGGAATACGGCAAAAACACCCAATCGGGCCAAAGCCATTTCCAATCCCATTGCCAGCGCCATTTCTTTACCACGGAACCATTTTACGATGGTTTTCGAAACCGTTATACCGGCCATTTCGACTCCCACTCCAAAGATCGCAAAACCCAGAAAAGCTAGTTTAGCAGAAGCAGGAACGGCCACCCAAAAAGTATCAAGGCTAGTTGCCAAAGCCGTTGAAGCAAATCCTTCGGTAAGGGCATAAAATTTAAGAGCAGCACCACCCACCATGAGCAAACCTGCTGTGATTAAGGTAAATCGGATGCCCATTTTATCGAGAATAATCCCCGAAAAAATCAGCATAAAGGCAAATACGTTCAGAAAAAACTCCGATCCGCCAAGCATTCCGAATACCTCCGGCGACCATTTATAGATTCTTTCCATTTGAATTTGAAGGGGAGCTACCACATCGACAAAAAAGTAGGCGAAGAACATGGTGGTAGAGATGAGCAACAAGGCTAGCCAACGGGCTGTTTTTGAATCGCGCAGCGAAGATTTAATTGTTTCCATGAATGTTACTATTAGTTAGATGCAAAAAAAAATCGATACAGCTAGGCTATACCGATTCCAAATATACTTTTTATTCGAGAGAAATAGGATTATTCTTTTCCATCGACAAAGTCCTGTAAATAAGCATAATGACTTGTCAACTGCCCATCCTGGCAAATCGTTGCACGCTCAAGGATTCGGTCTTTATCCTGATCGAAAAGAGCAGGTAGCACTCTTTCCATAAACGCTTTTCCAAAATCGCCGGATGCATCGCGAGGTAATTCAGCAGGTAAATTATCGATGGCCATTACACTGATGTTGGTCGATTTCCAAGGCTCATCTTCTGCTTCATAATAAGGGTTGTAACCGTAGAAAGGTTCGTTAATGGTCGAAGGACGCAAGGTGGACGGGATGGGCCCGGCTATGTCGCAGCTCACATCGGCAATTACCCGGATTTTAAAATCACTTTCTTTCATATCGGCTTTGGTCATGAACACTGGCGATTTGGGATCCCAAAAATGACAGGCAACATACATATCGGCTTGTTTCGTAAAAGGCTTGAAGGCCGATACATACTCATCAGGATGAGCGAAGAAATGATTCAATTCAAAATCACTTCCGCTTTCCTTGTGCTGCACATATTCTTTCGGGCCAATCTGACAAACAACCGCCTCCTGAAAGCTATCCTTCAAAAAGGATGATGCATCTACTTTCTTTAAATTCAATGCATTGAGCACCTTCATTGCTCCGGAGGCAACCCTGCCCTCACCGGTTAATACGATCTTAATGGGAGGAAGTTTAATTTTCTTCAATTCATTGAGCATTTCTTCCAAATCGAAGCACTCGTGGGCTCGCTTTAACCGAAATAATCCGGTTCGTCTCCCCAGAGCAATGAGCCCATTGTAGGCACCAACTACTCCGGCCCAATAGCCAAAGGCAACCAATCGGTTTCCGGGAGGGTTAGTCAGGTATTCGTGATCGATGAGGCGAATATTTTTCGCAAGGCAGGCTTGCAATAGCGGACGATTATATGGCTGTTTTTTAGCGGTATGCGAAAAGAAGAAATAGGTTTTATTGGGGAGAAGCGTTTCGATCGCCACTTCCTTGATTCCCAAAAGCACATCGCACGAAGAAAGATCCTGCACAACCGGTAGGTCTTGGCCCAGGTATTCATCGTCGCGGAAGCAACGGATTTTACTGGACTGAACTAAAAATTCAGCATCGGGAAATCTGTTTGTACAAGCTTGAGCTAATTCAGGACTTAATACAACCCGCTTATCGGGCGGGGTTTTGGTTTCTTGCAATACTCCAATTTTCAGTCGATTCATTTTTTTAAATTATGGTTTTATCCTTGAATAATTTCGCCCGTTTCCGGGTTTAGCTCCGAGCCAAACATGGAATGAGGAATTAAATTGATGGCAATAAAAAGAATGGATGCAATTAAGGCGGGTAGTGGTTGTTCCTTTTTCCAATTCCGTATTACCGCGTAGAGAAATGCAATCCATACGATTAAGGTCTTGTTATCGGTCAAATCCATTCCAAATGGAAAGCCGGTCCAATACTCCCCAAAAGCATACTTCTGCACGATGGGACCTAAGATCATGCCTCCCAGCGTAAGAAAGGCAAAAGTGAGCAAGGTGTATTTGCGGAATGCTCGATGACGTCGAATGGTAAGCAATAGCACCATGATTCCCATAAAGCTGGCTACAACCATGCTCAGCACATGAGCCAGCAAAATGGCATCGGGTACCGGATGATTATAACGAACCACCATGGGATCGTCTTTTCGGACCGTTTGAACATTGCCATCATGCTCAAATTCAACAAAATAGGCATATTTACCAGCTGTGGGCAACACCGGCAAATACGCGAGTAAATCGGCTCCTTCGCGTTCCATCGGAATCATCTGCCATGGGCGTTCCCCCGGATAAAGACGATAGTATACACGTGCATCCACCTGATCGTTGGCCAAATGGAATCGCAATTCCAAAGGCGTATCGGTGGTGGCTGTTTTAGGTAGCTTTAGCTTGTATTCCGTGTCGCTAAATGCTACTCGAAAGCGATGAGGATGGTTTGGTCCGGCCATCCGCATATACACCACAAAAGCTAGCGTTAAAATGAACGCTATGATTAAAAATGGCAATACCTTTCCATGTCGCATTTTCATATTCATCAATTCTTGTTCGCTGGCCAAAAATGCTAAAAAAAAGATAGAATCTAGTCATGTTTTCATGCTTCGGAATATGTTTAAAAAGAGTCTTTACATGCTGATTATTGTCAAACTGGTAAAGGTGTGCTGGATAGAAATCTCTCTACTAGATTAATTTTTACGATAATCGGATAAAAACCCCCATTCAAGGTCAAATTTAGCCATCATCATGTTGCCTGCTCCGAAATTCATATAGGTAAAATAAAACCTGTGGATTTACTATTAGATGGGCTTTCGAAAAGTCACTTTATGAATATCTAAATTCCAAAAAGCTTTCCAAATAACGATGAGTGGTGATGACGATTAATGATGAATGCGTTTAACGTTTTATTAACAAATTAACCTAAGAATTCGTAAAAATCACAGACTATCTTTATTGGGTAATTGAACCCCAAAATGTGCTTCTATGAAAAAACTAACATTGTTTTTAAGTCTGATTATTTTTTCTTCTGTCAAACCTGGCAAGATCAACCCTTAATCCTATCTGATACCAAAATCTATTACTATCGAATTGAATCAGTCTATTAGCTGTCTTATGAAAATGATTAGTCGCATACTTCTATTAGGATCTTTGTTCCTAACTTTCTCATCAATCAGTTATTCCCAACGAGAAAATGCAATCTTATATTTCGGAGATCACTACGGAATAGAATTTAAAGAGGATACGTTTAGATTGCTGAATAATTCTTCGATGCACACTTACATGCCGAGCAATTCCCTGTGTGACAAATATGGAAATTTATTATTCTACAGTGATGGAAATGATGTTTACAATGCTCAGCATCAAATTATGCCAAATGGTGCCAATTTAGGAGGTGATTCGATAAATCCAAGGGTTGCTTTCATTCCCCATCCCGGTTTTTCCTGGAAGTATTTTTTAATCTATTCCGATGCCGCATATTCGAACCCTAATGATGGTTTATTTTATGCAGAAATAGACATGTTACTAGATAATGGATTAGGCGATGTAAGCCAGCGAGGCATTCAGCTATGTTCAAATTGTGTCGAAGCAATGAGCGTTGTAAGGCATTGCAATAAACAGGATTTTTGGCTAATCTCACACAGTCGACCTTGGGTTAGCTCACCCGATCAATTTTATGTTTGGCATGTACGGCCCGATGGAATCTCCACACAAGCAATAACAAGCCTTTCCGGCGGTATGTTGCCTCAAAAAAGCCCGGCCTTTAGCGAGGATGGAACCTTCTTCTACGCAGCGAATCTTTCTCCCGCCTCTAAGTTTAGTAAATACTCCTTCGATCGACAAACCGGAGCCATATCAATGGATTTCTCGGTCGTGCTAGCCACAGCTGTTTCATCGTTGATTTTATCGCCTGACAAGCAATTTTTGTACATCAAGGAACCTGAAGTTATTTGTCAATATAAGGTTAGTATAGAGCATCCCGATAGCATCCTGGACAGTCGAATAGTGCTAAGTACCGATATGCCACAAGCATTAAAGGCGATCCATACCCTTCAAAATAAAATCATTTGGTCCTCACCAACCAGTCCCAGATTAAGTACCATCCACCTGCCCAATAACCCCGGATTAACGTGCAATTTTGAACTCAATCAAATAGACTTTGGGGCCATGGCTAACATCTCCTTGATGGGCTTGCCGGAACCAATCGTTGGCTTCCAATATGCAAATGGTTTTACCTGGGATAAAGTATGTTTGGGCGATACAACTGAATTCCAGTATCTTGAACCTGAATGTGGGAACATCGTTCCGGTCGAGTGGAACTTTGGAGATATAAATTCAGCCAATAATACGGCAACAGGACTAAATCCGAAACATCACTACGCATCCGAAGGATTTTATACGGTGCAACTCATCGTAAGCGATGGAATTCAAACCGACACCCTTTCGAAGAGAATTCAAATTGTGAATCCGGAATTTGACCTGGGAGACGATATCTTTATACCAGCCGATAGTTCTATCACACTAGATGCAGGTTGGGATTACTTCGATTATCAGTGGTCCACCGGAGCGGTCGGGCAAACAATCACCGTGCAAGATCCAGGGTGGTATGCTGTACAGGTAAAAGACAAATATGCTTGCCTCAATCAAGATAGCTTGTTGGTAAGCTGGTTATCAGACAATGCATTAGAGCATGCAGCTTGGAAGATTTATCCTAATCCCACAAGCGGTAAGATTTATATCGATATGACTCATGATAATAGTATGACTAGCTATAAGCTGTTTAATTTAAAAGGTATGTTGCTCCAATCCGGAATACATAGCCATTCAAATTCAGAAATTGATATTGCTCGTTTTGAAAAAGGAATGTATATACTCCAACTTTATAACGAATCGACCAGTGTCGTTTACAAAATTATCCTAAACGACAAGCTTTTTTGATTAAGATTAGCATTTGATCACTTAGAAGAGAAGCGACTATTACTTTTGCTCGTATCCACCTGCCTTCCATTGTGAAATAAGGCCTTAAACGAATCCCTCCGATAAATACTTGATGACCTGTTCTAAAGCTACTAGTATACAGTCGAACCGGTAACACAGTAATGCAAACATTCAATGTCCTAACTCCTTTTACTACAGAGGAAAAGCACTTAATCTAGATAAAAATTACCTTCCTGAATTGAAGGGACTTTTATGCCTTCCCAACACAACTAATTTTTCTAGCTCCAGGCTTTAAATAATTAAAAATTATCCCTTAATTCGACACAAATTAGAATCAATCTAAATGACTAAAAAATTGGAAGGTAAGCACAAACGAAAAGGTGCGATTGAAAAAGATACTGCGCAAGGGTAATCCCCATACAACTTTCTAGTCAACAATCCATTAACAAATCAAGCATTGAAAAACGAACCATCACCAACCAACATGAATTTGAATCAGCATACAGCATTTGACCCCTTCTTACAATCAATTCGTGAGCGGCTACAATCAGTTTTACGAGATCGAGCCGATGTAAATCAATTATCGCTCAACCGAGGAATTCCCCCCTTTGTGTTGCGCGAAGTGATGAGCCTCAATCCGCTTTCGGTTGGAATTCCGAAAGAATATGGAGGACGCGGAGCCGATATTGAAGAGACCTTAGCTTTACTGGAGGTAACCTCCTACGAATCGCTCGGGATGGCTCTTACCTTTGGTATCAACCTCGCCCTTTTTCTTCAGCCGGTGGGTAAATATGCCCTCCCTGAATCGAAGCAAGAAGTTTTTCATCGTTTCATGAATCAACAAAACATGGGTGGCCTGATGATTACGGAACCGGGATTCGGAAGCGATGCTTTGAACATGCAAACCTTTTACACCAAGCAAGAAGGCTCTTACCGACTCAGTGGCATGAAACATTGGGCCGGACTAACCGGCTGGGCCGATTTTTGGTTGCTTACCGCTCGAGCTCAAACCCCAAAAGGAGACCTGCAACGCGATATCGACTTCTTCATTTGCGATGTTACAGCTCCCAATCAAAGCATTGAGGTTCTGGAGTATTTCTCGAACCTCGGACTTTACCAAATACCCTATGGATTAAATAAGATTGAAGTCGAAATTCCAGCGCATCAGAAACTGATTCCCGAAAGCACCGGGGTTAAACTCATGTTAGATTTATTGCATCGCAGTCGATTGCAATTTCCCGGTATGGCTCTCGGATTCATTCAGCGCATGATCGACGAAGCCTCGGAATACATGAAAAAACGGATGGTTGGAGCCAAAAGCTTATTCTACAACGATCAGGTTCAATACCGGCTGAGTGTCTTGCAATCGTATTACACCGTGTGCAGCGCTATGTGTGTGAAAGTGTCGAAGATTGCCGGCGTCAATAAGGATTTATCCAATGAAAATATTCTGGCTAATTCAATTAAATGCGTGGTAAGCGACATGATGCAGGAATCGGCACAAACCGCTACCCAATTGTTTGGTGCCCGTGCCTACAAGCTCGATCACATTGCAGGACGAGGCATCGTTGATTCGCGTCCGTTCCAAATTTTCGAAGGATCGAACGATATGCTTTACGCACAAATCTCGGCCGCTGCCCTTAAACTCATGAAGAACACCCGGGAATCAAACCTGTACACCTGGTTAAAATCCTTCGATTTAACTACCCGGTCGAGCGAGTTTTATCAGAAACTCTTGAATTTCAAACCGGATTTTTCGATGCCGCAACGAAAAATGGTCGATCTAGGAAAGATACTGAGCAAAGTAATCTCGACCGAAATGGTACTGGATATGGAATCCACCCTATTCCGTAAAGACCTTATTAACAATGCCCTGGAACTCCTTCGGGAAGAAGTAGGCAACCTGATAACGAGTTATCAGCTTAAGGAAATAGTTCCTGCTCTGGAAAATTACAAGGAAGGAAGTAATTGGCGTAAGTCCTAGAACGCTACTCCCATTCGATGGTTGCCGGTGGTTTCGATGAAATATCGTAAACCACCCGGTTTATTCCTTTTACCTGATTGATGATTTCGTTCGATACTTTCGCCAGAAACTCATACGGTAAATGGACCCAATCGGCCGTCATTCCATCGGTCGATTCAACGGCACGAAGAACTACTGCTCGCTCGTAAGTCCGCTCGTCGCCCATTACTCCCACCGATTGTACCGGGAGTAAAATAACGCCCGCTTGCCACACTTTATCGTATAAACCATCTTCCTTCAAGGCTTTGATAAAAATGGAATCGGCTTCTTGGAGCAAGGCTACTTTTTCAGGGGTAATATCGCCCAAAATTCGAATCGCTAAGCCCGGCCCGGGAAATGGATGTCGGCCAATCAAGGCTTCGTCCATGTGCAAAGCGCGCCCTACCCTGCGCACTTCATCCTTAAAGAGTAACTTCAGCGGTTCAACTATCTTCAGCTTCATAAAATCGGGAAGGCCTCCCACATTATGATGCGATTTAATGGTTGCCGAAGGACCGTTAACTGAAACGGATTCAATGACATCGGGATAGATGGTTCCCTGAGCTAACCATTTCACATCCTGAATTTTATGTGCTTCGTCGTCGAATACCTCTATGAATACCCGACCAATTATTTTGCGTTTCGTTTCCGGGTCGCTTTCACCGGCCAGCGCCGACCAAAAGCGTTCGCGTGCATCGACTCCTATCACCTGTAAGCCCATGTGCCGATAGCTATCCAGTACTTGTTCAAATTCATTTTTTCGCAATAAACCGTTATCGACAAAAATGCAGGTTAACTGTTTTCCAATTGCTTTATGCAGCAACACGGCAGCAACCGACGAATCGACTCCACCGGAAAGGCCCAACACAACTTTATCGCTGCCCAGGGTTTCTTTCAATTCGCTTATCGTAGTGTCGATAAAGGAATCGGGAGTCCAATCTTGCCGGCAACCGCAAATATCGACCACGAAATTCCGCAACAAGGTTTTTCCTTGAACCGTATGATACACTTCCGGGTGGAATTGAATTCCCCAAGTTGGTTCTCCTTGAATTTGATACGCTCCATATTGCACTTGCTTGGTGCTGGCAATTGGCTGGTAGTTGTCCGGCAATCGTTCAATGGTATCGCCATGCGACATCCAAACCTGGGTATCCGGTTCAAGCTCCTGCATCAATAAATTCGACCGATCGATGTAGGTTAAATTGGCTCTTCCGTATTCTCGTTTATTCGACGGAAGTACTTCGCCACCATAAAAATGAGCCAGGTATTGCGCTCCATAACAAACCCCCAGTGTAGAGAGTTTCCCTTTTATTTTCGATAAATCGGGAATGGGTGCTTCCTCGTCGCGAACCGAATACGGACTACCCGACAGAATGACCCCTTTAATCGACTCGTCGAGTGTAGGAATTTTATTAAATGGATGAATTTCGCAATAAACATTGAGTTCCCGCACGCGTCGGGCAATCAGTTGGGTGTACTGTGAACCGAAATCGAGAATAAGAATCTTTTCCTGAATCATGACGTTTTTTTTTGCCGGCGCTAAGATAGATGAATTGCTAAAAAGAACACGCCTCCAATCCTTTCGGAAAAGAGGCGCGTTAATAAGTATTGAAAACTTTCCTTATTTCTGAATACTCCAGCCCGTTTTCAAACCAAAAACAAACCAGGCAATTGCAATAGCACCTACCGTAAAGATGATATCGCCAATGGAGCGCAACCACTTGAAAGTAAGGATATACCCTTGCTCCATAAATTCGGCCGAGCGAGCATACCACAGTCCCTCCTGCACACTGGCAATGGTTTGAGCAATACCCACCGGAAGCACGCTAATAAGCACCATGGCTGCTAGCCCAATATTGATGGACCAAAAACCAATCTTAAGCGCTTTTTCCTTCCATATTACCTCGCGGTTCATATCTCTTAATACGAAGAGCATCAAACCAATACCTAACATTCCATATACGCCAAACAAAGCAGTATGTCCGTGTACCGGAGTAGTGTTTAATCCTTGCATATAGTACAAGGCGATGGGCGGATTAATGAGAAACCCAAACAAACCGGCACCTACCAGATTCCAGAATGCGACTGCAATAAAACTGTAAATGGGCCATTTGTAAGCCTTTATCCATTCGCTGCTTCGACTAATCTTCAGGTTTTCGAATGCTTCGAAACCAATGAGGACCAATGGAACCACCTCGAGCGCACTAAAGGTAGCTCCCAGCGCCATTACCGCCGTTGGGGTTCCTGTAAAGTATAAATGATGAAAAGTGCCGAG
The DNA here is from genome assembly GCA_937954085.1 of uncultured Bacteroidota bacterium. Classification (GTDB taxonomy): domain Bacteria; phylum Bacteroidota; class Bacteroidia; order Bacteroidales; family M50B96; genus M50B96. Next base: position 23,507 of record CALGAK010000122.1, on the reverse strand, counting down.
GATACCGCCGGAAAGGAAAACGATGGTTGCAAATAACACCCCAACCGTTGCAGTGGCCGCTTTAATAATTTGCATCCGTACAAAAAGGAAAGCGGTAACAACGGTAGCAAAAACCTCGAAAAATCCTTCTACCCAAAGATGAACTACCCACCAACGCCAATACTCGGCTATGGCCAGGTGTGTTTGTTGTCCCCACATTAAACCGGCACCATAAAAGGCAGCAATGGCAATGGTGGAAATGAGGAAAAGAATCAAAAGATTTCGACCTTCGGTACGTTGACGCAAAGCCGGCCAAATAGCTCGCCCCATAAGGAATAACCACAGAACCAAACCAATGAACAAAAAGAGCTGCCAAAAACGACCTAATTCGACATATTCATGACCCTGATGGCCAAACCAGAAGTTTTGGAGATAACCCATTTTTTGCATCACACCCATCCATTGACCGGCGAGCGAACCCACCACAATCACTAACAAGGCACCAAAAAGAAAATTAACTCCTAGTTTTTGAAACTTGGGCTCGTGACCGGAAATGGCCGGAGCATAATAAAGTCCCGTAGCCAACCAGGAAGTGGCAATCCAGAAAATGGCTATTTGTACGTGCCAGGTTCTCGAAATGGAATAAGGCAACCATTCCGCTAAGGGAATGCCATAAAACGCCTGCCCTTCGACCGTATAGTGGGCGGTAATAATACCCATCACAATTTGAACCAAGAGCAAGGCCGACACAATCCAGAAATACTTCAGCGTAGCTCGTTGCGATGGCGTTTGGTTTTCATTTTTAAGCACAAAGGTTGGTGAGAAAGAATGCCCGTCCTCCTTACGTGTAGCATAGTACCAAGCCATTAAACCAATACCCGCCAGCAGCAAAATGACACTGAATATGGACCACAGCAACAAAGAGCTGGTAGGCTTATTATCAATGAGTTCCTCGGGTGGCCAATTATTGGTATAGGTTATGTCGGAGCCTGGCCGCTCGGTGGCACAGGTCCAGGAAATCCAGAAGAAAAATGCATTCATTTGCCGAACGCGTTCAGCATCTTTCAAGGCATTATCTTGAATTCCAAAAGTGTTTCTGTCCGAAGCCATTTCCGGATTGTTGGTGAACAAACCGGCATAATAACGACTGTTTTCGGTAAAAGCAGCAGCTCTTTCCGCTGAAATGACTAATTGCTGATTCGTATTCACCCGGTTTTTTCGAACTTCCTGCTGCAGTCGAGCCTTTAAAGCTGCCTGCTGCTCCTCCTGCAACTCCTGAAAAGAAGTATGATAATCGCGTTGAGCAAATTGATCCAACATGTGAACCGATTCGCGGTGTAAATAATCAGCGCTCCAATCGGGTGCCTGATATGCTCCGTGTCCCCAAACGGTACCTACATGATGTCCTCCCAACGATTGCCAAACGTTTTGACCATCTTTTATGTCCTGTCCGGTAAACAAAAGTTCCCCTGTCTCGGTGAGCACCTGTTCCGGGATTGGCGGTGCTTGCCGATAGATTTCGCGGCCGTAGTATAGCAGCACAGCAAAAGAGATTACCATCACCGCAATAAAGCCCAGCCAAAGTTTTCGTGTATTCATCGAATAATTGATTAAGTGAAACAAAATTTTTACGCCACGAAGATAAAATCATTTCATCAAAAGACAAAAAGGTCTTTTGATAATTTTTAGTAAAAACAACTTTAATGATGAATAGCTGGTATCTTACTCCAGGAGTTATTCAGATGCAATTAATTCGATGCTTAGTTTCACCAAACTCTATCGCTTTAACTACATCAATCGATTGGCATTTTTGGAAGTCCCTGAAAAAGAATGGCAAGAAATTATTCCAGATCGTAAACAGTTGACTTTATTTGAGGGGGCTTACTTTTGAAAATGAAGAAAAATAAAAAAATAATCGCTGAAAATCAGACACTTGTAAAATTATATGATTAAATTTGAGTTTTTATCAGACAACAATGTAAAATATAAAAGAATGAGAAATATCTGTTTTATTATCATATCACTAATTGTTGTGAGTGCGTGTCAACCGAACTCTATTATTCTTGATCAACCTGCAAACGTGAGTTTTCAAATCTTTGATGAAGATGAAAATGGAATGGAAGATATCAAAATTAAAGTACACAGTTTGATTAATGAATATTTAGAATTAACCAATCAAGAAGGATATGCAGATTTTGGGTTTTTTAATTCAGGAGAATATCAATATTCCCTTATATTCAAGGATCCTAAAACCAATCTTGATTATTCAATCATTGAACCCTTTTTTCTAAACTCAGGTCATGACTCTTTTTTTGAAATTCATCTTAAAGAAATGAAGCGGGATTTAAGTCTTACTATCATAAATCAATCGGGAATAGATTTAACTAATTACCATGCTTGCTTAATAACTTTTGATACATTTAATTCTTTTGCGCCAACTGATTGTTCTGGAATTGAACTTGCAATTGACTCGCAATTAGTTGACTCTTTGGGGAAAGTGCAATTTAATAATGTTCCTATACAAGAATACATTGGGTATGGTTTGATTCTATATCAAAATCCGGCAGAATGTGATTATGAAATGATCAATAGTCGAGTATATCGAAATCAAATAAATGATTATCGAGTAATTGTAAACGTTCATTAAATAATAAATAAAAAACCAAATAATATGAAAAATCTTTTAATCGTCTTAGCTCTTGTCATTTTTACTTCATGTCAAGATAACTACATCATTTTAGACCAAACTTCAAACATTAGCTTTCAATTGTTCGATGAAAATGGCGAAGGAATAGAAAACACTTCAATAAAAATTGATTCAAAATTGTATTCTTACTACTCAATCACTGATGAAAATGGAGTCGCTGAATTTTTAGACTTTGTGCAAGGTGAATATTTCTATGATATTGAATTCAATGACCCAACAACAGGCATGGATTATTATTTGTATAAACCATTTATGGTTACTGCTGAATATGATAAAAATTTTGAATTTCACGCAATTGATTTGAAAAAGGATTTGACCTTACATGTCAAAGATCAATATAACAACATAATTGCAAATGCTGATGTATCGATCATTACCGGAAATGCTTTTAATGAGTTATTTCCAGATACAAGTGAAATAATTAATAATACAATTCAAACTAATTCAGCAAATAGTATAGGTGAAGTTGTTTTTGAACAAGTTCCATTAAATGAATACAATGGATATCGAGCAATCGTAAAAGATTTGAACGATAAAATATATTTCACTTCATATCAACTATATGTTGACAGAGATCTTGACAATGAATATACCATAAGGATACAAGTCTATTGATTTGTAAGCCTTGGGCTACAAGCGTATTGCCCCATTAAAACCGTAAACCTTCGACCATGAGCGTCTTGCTAGCTTAGCTAGTATTATTATGCAGCTGTATATAGCGACTTTAGGAGGATGGATACATCCCCGGAGGCAATTCCAGCAATCGATTGGCTTTATGATTGCGCATTCAGCTTAAGACTTTCGTGAGCCAGACCACAGCATCGATTCCTTCGGCATACAAACAAAGGAGCACAGGAACTTAGATATTCCGATCGACTCGTTCCACCGACATCGCTATTCCCTGGCCTACCCCAATGCACATCGTACACAAAGCGCGAGTTCCCCCATGACGTTGCAGTTGGTGAACAGCGGTGGTTACCAATCGAGCTCCGCTCATTCCCAATGGATGACCCAAAGCAATGGCTCCACCATACGGATTAATTCGGGAATCATCGTCGGATAAACCCAATAAGCGGGTGCAACCGAGCGATTGAGCAGCAAAGGCTTCATTGAGCTCAATCAAATCGAAATCCTTCAAACCTACATTCAATCGCTGCAAGAGTTTTTGAGTAGCCGGAACCGGCCCTAATCCCATGAGGCGAGGTGCCACACCAGCTACAGCCATCCCTTCAATGCGGGCTATGGGTTTTAATCCGAATCGTTTAACCGCTTCTTCCGAAGCAATGAGCAAAGCTGCTGCCCCATCGTTCACTCCAGAGGCATTCCCGGCAGTAATGGTTCCTTCGCGACCGGTGATCGGTTTCAATTTCGATAAAGTTTCCAGCGAAGATAAACGCGGGTGCTCATCGGCCCGAACGATCAAATCATCGCCTTTGCGCTGGGGAATACTTACCGGAATCATTTCGTCGTCGAAATACCCTTTCAGGATGGCTTCGTGTGTTTTCTCCTGACTCCATTGCGCAAATCGATCCTGATCCAAGCGGGAAATTTGGTACTCGACAGCAATATTTTCGGCTGTTTCGGGCATGCTCTCTGTTCCATAACGTGCATTCAACAGAGGATTCACGAAACGCCACCCAATGGTGGTGTCAAAAATTCGAACGTTTCGGTCGAATGCACTGGAAGCTTTATCCATTACATAAGGCGAACGCGACATACTTTCCACTCCACCGGCAATAATCAATTCCGCCTCACCTGCCATAATCGCACGGGCTGCTGTCCCAATGGCATCCATTCCGGAACCGCATAGTCGATTAATCGTGGCTCCGGGAATCGTTTCCGGCAAACCGGCCAACAAAGCAGCCATTCGTCCAATATTACGATTATCTTCCCCAGCTTGATTCGCGCAACCGAGCAACACATCGTCCACTTGCGACCAATCAACACCCGTATTCCTTTCCATCAAAGCTTTAATGGTCAGTGCCGCCAAATCGTCGGGGCGAACCGATGACAAAACGCCTCCGTATTTTCCAATGGGTGTTCGTAAGGCATCGCAAATGTAAACTGGCTTCATCATACTATTTTTATTTCATTCTTCCATCCGTTAGAAATCTAACATTAAACAACTTATACTAGAATTTACCGATGGCGAAACGTTTAACAAATGGTTTTAAACTCTTATTCTTCTTTCGATTGGACGGCTTCAATTTCCGGTTTGAAAGTCCTAAACGCTTTTAGTAGAGCTTCCGATAAATAATCAATCTCGGTTTGATTCATTACCGTCGATAACATAACCGAACAGGTATTGATCATCATCATTTTTTCTTCGTTGAAAAGGTAATCGAGCATTTTAGCAATCACTTGAACTACTTCGGGCTTTTGATAGGCTTCGCGATAAGTAACCGGAGGGCTTGGTCGCAAATGCACGCGGAACATACTTCCGGCACCGGTAATCGATACCGGAACCTGAGCCAATTGAATGGCCTCTTCTACTTGCTTCATAGCCACGCAACTCAATTCATTCAGGCGGCTAACGGCTTCCTGATGGTAGTGTTCCATGGCTACATATCCGGCCGTAAGGGTAATTGGATTTGCCGAAAAAGTTCCTGAATGGGGGAAAAGTAATTTCGACTGATGCGGATTGAGAACCTCCATCACATCAGCTCGTCCGCCGAAAGCTCCTACCGGGAAGCCTCCTCCAATAATTTTCCCAAATGCGGTTAAATCGGGCTTAACCGTATAGCGCTCCTGCGTACCTCCATAGCCAACGCGGAAAGTAACCACTTCGTCGAATAAGAGTAAAGCCCCATTTTTTTGAGTCCAGGCATACAGTGCTTCAATATATTCGTTTGAAGCAGGCGAAAGCCCGACTCTATGAGGCACCGGATCGATGAGCACTGCGGCAATATCATCGGCATGAGCGTCTAGGATCGCCAGGGTTGTTTCGATGTCGTTGAACGGGAAGATGAGCATATCGCTAAGCACTCCGGGAGGTGTTCCATGGGCAAGAGGTACGCTATTGGGAGCATGCGGATCGCCCCAGTTCGATGGATTAGAGGTTTGACTTATTTCGGCAAAGTCGTAGGTGCCATGATAGGCTCCTTCGGCTTTGGCTATCTTAGCTTTACCGGTGTATGCCCGTGCAGCCTTCATCATGGCCATCACGGCCTCGGTACCGGAGTTTACGAAACGAATTTTATCGACACTGGCTACTCTACGGGTAAGCAACTGAGCATAAGCTACTTCTATTTCAGTAGCCATGGTAAATGCTGTTCCTCGCTGCAACTGAGCAATAACGGCTTCTACAATCGGGTCGTAGGCATGTCCGTGGATGAGAGAAGCCATGTTATTGGCAAAATCGACCCTTCGCACACCGTCGATATCGGTTACGTAGGCACCTTTAGCATGCGAAGCATAGTAAGGATGCGGTTTGTGAAAAACGGTGTTTCGGCTCACACCTCCGGGAATAACCTGAAGAGCCTCCGCATAAATTTCCGAACTGGTTTTCCGGGTATTGGCTGTTGATTCGCTCATGATTGACATTGGTTAACGAATATAAAATAAGCAGATTAATGGAAGATTCACGAACAATACTATATTTTAAGGAAATCCGACTAAAGGAGCATCGGTTTGCGCTTGGAGGTACTCTTTTGTCACACCCGGGGCCATTTCGAGCACATAGAGCCCGTCGGGTTGTACTTCGATTATCGCCAAGTTGGTATAAATCCGACTAACAACCCCTTTCCCGGTGAGCGGATAAGTACATTCGCGCACAATTTTAGCTTCTCCGGTTTTGGTGGTATGCTGACTAATGACGTAAATATGTTTTACACCTGCTACTAAATCCATGGCTCCTCCAACTGCCGGGATGGATCCGGGCTCACCAGTGGACCAGTTTGCCAAATCTCCTTTACCGGAAATTTGCAAGGCTCCTAAAACGCATACATCCAAATGCTGACCGCGTATCATGGCGAAGCTATCGGCATGATGAAAGTACGCAGCACCCGGGAGTGCGGTAACCGGTTTCTTCCCGGCATTAATTAGCTCCGGATCCTCCGTTCCGGGCGAGGGAACCGGTCCCATACCCAACAAACCATTTTCGGTGTGATAAATCAGTTCCCTTCCTTCAGGAACATGGTCGGCGACTAATTCAGGAATGCCAATGCCGAGATTCACATAGGAACCATCGGGGATATCGAGGGCTAGTTTTTGGGCAACTTCATTCATTGTCCAGCCCTTAGGTGCATGATCTACCATGGATACCTCCTTTTTGCAGCTACTAATTCCGATTCATGAGCCGGATGCGCAATTTCCACAACCCTTTGAACAAAGATGCCGGGAGTAACCACCTGCTCCGGATCCAGCGTTCCGGCCTCTACTACCTCTTTAACCTGAACGATAGCGGTATTGGCTGCCATGCACATGATGGGCCCGAAATTCCGGGCCGTTTTGTTATACACCAGGTTTCCAAATCGGTCGGCCCGATGAGCTTTAACCAAGGAAAAATCGGCCCGGATTCCTTCCTCAAGAACAAAAGTATTCCCTTTGAAAACCCGATGTTCTTTTCCTTCCGCTAAGGGAGTATTCACCGAAGCAGGAGTATAAAACGCCGGAATACCTGCTCCTCCGGCACGAATCCTTTCCGCCAGCGTACCTTGTGGAACCAATTCGAGCTCAATTTCACCTTTTTTGTACAATTCCGGAAAAACAGTAGAATTAGCCGTTCGGGGGAAAGAGCAAATCATTTTCCGAACCCTTCGATTGGCAATTAAAGCAGCGAGTCCAACCTCCCCGCTTCCAGTATTATTACTCACCACGGTAAGATCTTTCGCTCCGGAATCGATGAGTGCGTGAATAAGCTCGATGGGACTTCCCGCCTCGCCAAAGCCACCAATCATGACGGTAGCTCCATCGAAGACCCCGGCTACAGCTTCTTCCAAACTCCCTACAACTTTCTGAATCATAAGCGGATGAATTAAGAGTTACGTCCGGTTGCGATTGAAGAATGGAGCTTATGTTCAATGGCTGCTAATTCCTCTTCGTAGAAATGCTGGTCGAAACCAAATGGTTTCAAATTCGCAATGGTGTTCTCTTTCTCGTCGAATTGAACCAAGTACACTTTGTCCATCCATTCCATGTTCCGACCCTCGTTAAATTTCAGGGCAAATAATTTCTGTCCGGGTAGATTCACTTCACCCAAAAGAGAAACCTTACCGGCCGACGAGGTTTGCGTAATGTATCGGCTTGGGCGATTAATCGACGAGAGGCCTCGATATACTTTACTGAACACTTCGTTAATTTTTGCTACCGGTTGATTAAAATAATGGAATTCGCCGGTAGGACGAGCCAAGTACATGGAGTGGAAACCGACCCCGAGGGTTGCAAACACATCGCCGAGATCGATCCAGTTTTGAGCGGAACGATCTACATCCACTTCCCCATTTTTATCGGTAAACAAACTAATGTGGTTCATAATCGGGCTTTGGCTCCGCAGGGTAACCCCATGAGCCTTTAAGCGACGAATTGCAGCTATAGTGCTAATATTCAAGACTTCGCGAGGAGCAGAGAAATGCGACATCAATAAAGGTTGAATACCATTATCGTATAATCGTTGGAAAAGCTTCAGCATGGGTTCATATTCCGGGCTGAGAATCAATTCCGGATGAAAAGTTAGTACCCGTGTGCCCAGACGAATAGTTCGTACATGACTCAGCTCCGGATCTTCGATAATTGGTGTGATGTATTGTTCGAATCGCTCCGGTTTAATGTAGCTGGCATCGCCTCCGGTAATGAGCACATCGGTGATTTCTTTGTGCCGTTTCAGGTATTCGTGAATTTGTTGAATATCGCGCTGAATAAACATATCCTCGTCGCCACGAACCTGAGCGTGACGGAAACAATAATTGCAGAATGCAAAACACGATTGTGTTTGAACATCGAAGATGAGCAGAACGTGCGGGTATTTGTGCTGCGATCCCTCTACAACCTGCAATTTCCCTTCGTCGTTGATGTAAGTAGGCTTGTTAAGCTGTTGATTGCCATCGTGGGGGTTCGTTTCCTTGATATAAGCCTGAACGATTTGCTCTTTTTCCTCTTCGGTTTCGGCTGCCAGATATGCTTTGGTAATATCCGGACGAATCATTCCCGGCTGCGGGAAAACTAATTGGAACACTGAATCGTGCTCAAAATCCGACCAGTTAATCGTATTCAACACATGTTTGGTTGCCAGGAATCGATAAACCCGAATGAAGAGTTCTCGTTCTTCGTGATGACCAATAAAAATGTTGTTTGCTTCGAGGGTCTTAACGATTTCGCGATACCCTACAATACCGCTGTAATGTTTCCGGTCGGTGAAGTGAAAATCTTCCGTTTCGGTAAAACTGGCAAGTTGTGGAAACGCATTTTGTAATCGGGAAAGGACGCCTTGGGGTAAAAGATTTTCGCGTTGAACGATGGAAATCATGTCGTTCGTGTAATGAAAACGATGCATCATGTTCATTACGTCATCCGGAGTAAATCTTAGCTGTTTAGCTGTTTCTGTTAAAAGTTCATTCATGATCGTATGTTTAGTCATTCATAAGTTCAATCGCATCCGTTCGGGCTGCCTTCTTTGTCCTCTTCTTCCACTTTTCTTCACCCAAAATCAAGGCAAAATTAAGGATTTAGACCGATGTTAAGTTCTCAACGATAAAAAACGAATATGTTATGGAACTATGTTTTATCACTTTTAAGATGATGAATACTATTCTTCGAATCAGGCCTACTCAATCAAAATAAAAAACTGAAAATCAATATAAAAGAAGCAATCCTAACGATAGATTTATTCCTTTCGTCGATAATCTTTCATAGCCTGAGTTGGCTCGATGATGCTATACGCCTCCCAGTCGGCATCGCTAAACTGGTTAACATACTGCACGTTGAGACTACGATTCTCCTTTAAGCTTCGAAAAACGGTCGATTCAACCGGGAAACGATCCACGATTAAGATTTCGACCGATTCTTCGTTAAAGAGGTCGAAATCGAAGCGCACCGCAACTTCTTCCAGCACTTTGGGAAAGAGGAAGCGATCTTTTACTTTTTGCAGTTTCACCTTGCGGTCGAATTGAAGCGCTTCGGCCGATTGGTTCGAAAGGTATTTAAGACGATAATGGTCGCCAACAGCCTCAAATTGGATAATAAGGTGTAAGGCTTGCTCTTCGTATTGAATGCCGGGAAACCAAAAATCGCGACCCACTTTCCCGGGAGCCAGACCAAAATCGGCTTTGAGAATAGCATAGCTTTTCGACGAAACAAAAATGCGTCCTGCATACAATCCCCTGCGGCGAGGAGAAAAATCGATGCGGTAAACCTCTTCTCCATCGATGAGGGTTCCACCTGCAATGGTGAATTCATACCGGCGTGGATGGTAGATGAATTCCCATCGATCTTCGTCGGATAAATCGGCAAAAGCCATTTCGTTTTTGAAGCTATAGCGAAGATTCCGAAGGGTTTGCGTTTGCTTCTCCTGCATTTTATCACTTATGGGATTGTCGCCCGCCGAGCTATGGCTAATCTCTTTCCTGTAAAGTCCCGATTTCACTCGCCAGTATTCGTTGTTTGAGGCCTCTTCCATTTGCTTATTCAAGGTCTCGATTACTTCGAAAGCAAAATCGAGGTTCGCATCGTCGAGCGATACAGCTTTATCGGCCACAACCTTTTGACGCACCGAATCGTTTGGATTACCCGATCGGTAAAGCTTTCCTACCAAGTCGGTAAAGGACATCAGTTCATCTGGGAAATGATCACGAATAGAATCCACCAGTCCGGCATGAATACTCTCTAAGCTGCTTTTATCAAACTGAGCATCGAGCTTACGGAGGTTCATGGTGGTACGTGATCGGTAAAAGAATTGGCTTCCCTGGTATTGATAAGGATAATTTCGAGCGATATTTTCCTGCACTCTTTGGATAAGGTCATCCGCAGAAGGCGTTTGAGCATAAATGACCATTTCGTTCAGTTGAATTAAATCCTCTTGCAGAACAAGAACGATATTCGTATCCGACTGCGGTAGGGCAAATCCCTGCGTTTTATAGCCCATGGATTGAAAAAACACAGAATCGCCCCTTCCCTCGGTGGGCTTAAAGCTCCAGCTAAAGGCTCCATGCTCGTTCGAAATCGTTCCTTCGACACCATTCGACCGATAAATATTGACATAAGGCAAAGCATTTTCATTCGAATCGAGGATCTTACCGGTAAGCGTAATACGGGTGCGAATCGAATCGGAAAATGCATGATTCGATTGACCGGCCAAACCAAGAGGCGAGGCAGCTAAGTGTATGATTAGTAGGATATACGAAAGGGTGGAAATTCTCATAAATCAACACGGTTTTAAGCCACAATATTAGGCATTTTACAGCAGTTCGCCTTGGCCCCTGTTTGCTTAAAAAGAACCCCATTGAATGCAGGTCGACTGAAAAGTTTGGATAACTTTAGGGCACTTAATCAAGAAAAATGGATTATCGAGACAAAGTATTTCTACGGGTTGCTGAGAATTTAAGCTTTTCGAAAGCGGCAGACGACTTATTCATATCGCAACCAGCTGTTACCAAACATGTTAAAGAACTTGAAAACAAACTAGGCATTGCACTTTTCGAACGAGTTGGCAATAAAATTAAGTTAACCACAGCCGGCAACCTTTGTTATAATCACCTGAAGGAAATACGCGAGCAATACGAGAATCTCAAATTTCAAATTGGTAAGCTGAACGACCGGTTTCGTGGCCGTCTCATCATTGGAGCCAGTTCAACCATTGCCCAATACATTATTCCCTCGGCAATTGGAGCTTTTTACAAAAAGTATCCGGGCATTGAAATCTGTCTCATCAATGGCAATTCCCGCGAGATGGAAGAAAAGTTGTTGGAAAAAAGAATCGACATTGCTTTAGTTGAAAATTTCAGTAAGCAAACGAACATTCATTACGAAGACTTTTTAGAAGACGAGATTGTGGTCGTAACTTCGCCCCATAGTTTATACGGGAAGCTTAGCAGCATTTCAGCAATCGATTTAGAAACCTTGCCCATGGTTTTGCGGGAAAAAGGAAGTGGCACCCTCGAAGTAATTAACAACCTGTTGGGTTTAGCCTCGGTAAAAATCCATCAATTGAATGTAGTAATGCACTTAGGTTCAACCGAATCGATTAAGAACTTCCTTTCCAATTTCGATGGAGTTGCTTTGGTGAGCAAGCGATCCGTTGAACGCGAATTAATCGATAATCGATTGAAAATCCTTCCCATTAAAAACATACATGTTAAACGGCAGCTTCGCATTGCTCAGCGACAAGGTCCTTTATCTGAGACCGCCAGTCTTTTCTACGATTTCCTCCGAAAGCATAACTTTTAGTTATAGAGCATAAATAAATACAATTTGTATTAAGTTACGTTAGATTCTACATTTGAATCGCTCAATTAAACGAAGCAACTATGTATAATCAACTAACTTAATCAACATGAAAAGAATTTTACCTTTAATCGGGCTCATCGCAGCCATGTTTATTAGCAATCTGACATTCGCTCAGGTTATGACCCCTGAAACTCCACCCAAAGGAGTAAAAATTGCCAGTTCCGACGATATTCAACGTCTTATTAAGGAAGGCGGCATCATTTACGACGTACGTTGGCACTATAGCGAGTATGTTTTCGAAGGACATATTCCTACTGCTATTACTGTTCCATTTACCGAATACTCGAAGAAATCGGTAGATTATAACATTAGCGAAGACACTTGGGACTGGACCTCCTTGCCCAAAGACAAAAACAAAGCGATTGCCTTTTACTGTATGGGCGATGCCTGTTGGAAATCATACAAAGTAGCCGACGAAGCTGCAAAGCGAGGTTACACCAATGTTTATTGGTATCGCGAAGGACAACCCGGTTGGGATAAAAAAGGCTTACCCGTCGAAAGTCGCAATGAGGCCTATGTTCCCATGCAGAAAATGTTCAAATCGGCCCATAATCCAAACTCTTGGATGCTTGAACCCGAAGTATTGGAGCAATGGTATGCACAAAAAGCTAACTTAAAAGTGATCGACTTACGCTACGAGTCCTTCACCGAAGAGGGTCGATTAGAAACTTCCTTCCAAGTACCTCTCAAAGAGCTATTAAGCCGCGATGGCATTCAGCTTTTACCCCAACCAAGCGAAAAAGTTAAAATCGTCTTAGTAAGCGCTAACGGACAACATGCTGCAGCTGCGGCAGTAGCTCTGAACCTTTTGGGCTACGAGGCTTATGTCCTCAACGGTGGTATGGAAGCCTGGTACCAAAAAATGGGACAAAAACACATTGTAAAAGGCAAACTAGACGTAAACCAAGCCAATGGCAAAAGCTGGAAAGGTCAATTATTTAAGTTACCAAAAGGAGCTTAATTACTTCCATCGAATAGAAGTCATAGTAAACACACTCATAATTTATCAGAAGTAAACTCCAAGGGGAATTCTAGTGGTTGATGAAGGGTAGTCGCCCGCTAATCCCGGGCGGCTACCACCCCTACGGAGCAACTTATCAACTTAAAAATCAAAAAAGCATGAAAACAATATCCATTCAAATCATCAGCTTACTTATTCTGGCTATCGGTTTTGGCAACCCGACAGTTAATGCGCAGTCTGCAAACGAATTGGATATCTTGGTCGAATACATGAAAAAAGAAGGTTACGACCTCAACAAAGTCATGGAGCGCAAAACCTGGATTCCCGGTCCCGAAGATGTAGTAGAAAACCTGAGTGATTATTTCATTATCGATATTCGCACCGGCGATATCGCACCTAAAAACGGCAAGCCCGATTTTGAAGATGGACATCTTCCCGGCGCCATGAATACTTCCTTCGAAAACATTTTGAAATTTGCTAAATCGAACAATGCTCCCGACCGCATTTTAGTAGTATCGTGCGACGGACAGGCAGCAGCTGCAGCAGCAGTAGCATTGCGTGTTTCAGGCTATCCAAATACTAAAGTACTGAAATTTGGCATGAGCGGTTGGAATAAAGATTTCGATATGTGGACCTCGGCGCTTAGCACCGACGCGATGAAGCATAAAAACTGGGCCAAGGATAAGGCTGCAAAAACCAAAACCTTCAAAGACAGTCCGGAACTTAAAACCGGCAAGAAGAACGGTAAGGAAATTTTAGCAGCACAAGTAGATGCTTTCTTGGCCAAAGGATTTCAGTACGGCATCGATCCAATGGAAGTATTGAATAATCCGAAAGATTATTTCGTGGTGAACCAAGGTGACGAAAAAGCCTATGGTCAATACGGAATCATGAAAGGAGCGTACCAGTTCAATCAGCCTATGTTACAAGAAAAAGCGAACCATGGTTCGTTGAATAATTATCCTACCGATGAAACCATCGTACAGTATTGCTGGACAGGCCACGCAGCCATCACCACGGCAGCCTGGATGAACCTTTTGGGGTATAATGCAAAAGGAGTAAAATACGGCGTAAACGGTCTGATTTACGACAACCTCAAGAAATCACAATTTAAAAAAGCTGCTAATTTACCTTATGTAAGCGGCAAATAACACTAGCTAAACTAATTCAACTCAATCAACTAACGAACCATTGGAGGGAAGGTATCTGCACCGCATTTCTTAGGCACAAAATCAAAAGCGCGCAGATCCTTTTCTTCCAATACTAAACATCAACTAACATGAAACATATTTTTACAAGCGCACTTGCACTCATCATGCTGGCTATGGTAAGCCTGCCTACTCAAGCACAGGTTGTGTACAACAACGAAGAAACCGGTCAGAAACTGGAATTTTTGCACATGTATCAATTTTGGACATCTTATCAAACGATGGACGTTGACCGCCTTAACGGAGGCGACGACCATTTAGACATGTACATCCGACGAGGTCGTTTCGGAGCAAAAGGAAACTTATCCAAAAACGTTGAATTTCGTGTTTGGTATGCCTTCGATTTATTAGGGAAAGATGCCGGTACAAACTGGCTTAATGGTATGTTTGGAACCAATACCGACAACAAAGTATTTCAGGTTTGGGATGCCTTTGTAAAATACAAATTGGATCCCAAATTCAACGTTACAGTCGGTTTCTTCCGTCCTCAAACTTCTCGCGAAAGTATCCGTTCCGGTTTCACAACCTTGAGTTTTGAAAAAACCTTCCCTAACTTCATTCACCGCACCTATACCGTCGGCAAAGGTCCGGGTCGAGTTCCCGGTGTAAATGTAGGGGGTAAATTTAAAGGCGCTGCTGGTGGAGTACAATACGATTTAGGAGTTTTCAACACCTTTGCAGCCGTTGAGAACTTCTCACCTATGTTTGCCGGTCGTTTAGCATTTTGGTTAGGCGATGAAGAAAAAGGTGGACTAAAAGACAATCATTTTGGCAAACGTAATGGCGTTACCTTGGCCTTCTACGGAACCACTCAAGCATCGGTCGATCAAACTGCATTAACAGTGCTGGCAATTGGTGGTAGTGAAAACCTTTTTGATCCGTTCAATTCCATTTCGGTACTCTCCTACGGATCCGATCTTTTAGCGAACTATGGTAAATTTAACTTAAAAGCAGAGTATAGCGTTATTACTTATTCCAACTTAATGGGCGATAGTGAATCGGCAACAGGCAACTACACCATGGCAACCTTCGATGTTGGAGCCGCTTATAATATCGCTAAAATCGGCCCCGGACTATTATCTGCTTCAGCTACTTACTCTGGCATCATGGCCGACGAGACGCTGGCTTTGGGTGCAGTAAGTTTTGTAGATAAAAAATATTCAAACACCTATGGCAAGGTGAACTTTCTCGACCTTGGATTCAACTACTATTTGAAAAACGACAAATACAAATTTGGATTACACTACATCAAAGTTGATGAAGAAACTGCTGATTATCTGAACGATTATATTGCCGTTGGTTTACAATACCAGTGGTAAAAATGACAAGCTGCGATACCTTCGGGTATTGCAGCTTTTTTCACTCAATCCTTACCTAGCTATTCAAACTTCAGTTCAACCACATCCGCCCGTTTTCGCACGAACTCGGCACCATCGCAACCAACTCAAATCAAGCTAACAAAGAACGATAACACACGATTAATCCTTTAATACTTAGCAAAACAAACCACGCTTACTGAATGGAAATCGAACAGGAAATTTGCCATTCATCGAGCTCCTTCATGCGACCTTTTAAAACAAAAAACATATACATGAAAACACATTTTAAAAATCTTTTCGGCAGACAATGGTCGTTCATTTATGCCGGTGTGCTGGTTGGTATAGCCCAAATCCTTTACATGATTGGTCTATGGATCGGCGCCGTAGTGCAGGGAAAAACCCCTAAACTCGAACCCATTACCGTTACAACCGACCTCGGACGCATGTTCCGCGGGATGGAAGTCTTCATCAACAATGTATTCGGTTTCCACACCGAGCTTTATGGTAAGTACGAAACCATGGTAGTCGATGGGGTTGAAAAACTCGTTCCGGCAACCGGGGGTGCTTTCATTCCTGGAATTGGCTGGCCCATCGTTGGAATGGTCATTGGCGGATTCATTGTTTCCCTCATGGAAAAAGAAAGCCGCCATTGGGCACACTATTCAGGGAAAGCTTTGCTCGTTGCCTTTATTGGTGGAGCCTTATTCAGTTACGGAACCCGTCTTGCTGGTGGTTGTACCCTGAATCACCTCATGGGAGGCGTACCGATGATGAACATCCACAGCCTTGTTACCATTATCTTCATGGCCATTGGTGGAACTTTGGCCTTTGGCATTATGTCGAAGCTCGACCTCGCTAAATATTTCAAACATCAGGAAACTCGCGCCTACGTTGAAAAAGCGCACAAAGGAGAACAAATCACCTACAAAAAAGGCTACAATGCTTTCAAAAATCCTATTTACTGGTTTGGAATGATCTTTTCAATTGTATTTGTGGTCGTTGCGATTGTTGGAGGAGTTTTCAATCCGGAAAGCCTACAACACCTCAAAAACGGTGAAATGGTTGCCTTTAGCAAATCGATCGATGGCAGAGGATGGTTCTACATGGGAGCCACGCTCCTGGCCGGTATCATTGGCGGAATTGCTTTGGCAAAGAGTGGATTTGGAACCGAATGCTGCCTCATAGCGGTCGAAACCGGTGGCGTTATGGCGAAAAAAGACTCTGTCTTCTCCCGGATGGGTGTTCCTAAAATTACCCGTACGCTCATGCGCTCCTATGTTCCTTTCCTCGGAATCGCCACTCATTGGTTGGTAATGCTTGTATTCATCGTGATTGCCTGGATATTCTTCGGAATAAATCCTGGTTTCGAAAACGATGTCAAATACTCTCTTACAGCCGGTAGCTTCCTCGGTGGACTTGCGCTAGGGCTTGGTGCAGTACTCATGATTGGCTGCGAAATCCGTTCTTACATGCGTATCGGAATGGGTTACTTGAATACCTTAGTTGGATTCATCGGCTTTGCGGTTGGCTACCTTCCTTTCACTCTTTACTACGATGCTCACAAAGCATTCCTGGCCAACACCTCGCTGGTAGGAACTAACGGAAAATGGTCCGAAGCCTTCAAAGTTTATCAACTCTTCAGCGATAATCCGATAGTGCATAAATTAGTCCTCGTACTGTGGTTTGCCTTCCTGGCTTGGGTAGTTTATTTCTTCATTAAAAAAGCCATGAAAAATACTGGTTTGCAACCCGTTCACTTGGTACATTACAATACCGAAGATATTCAGGATTACATCGATGCCGAAGCTGCTAAAAACAACGGTAAAGTAAACGGAGTAGATGCTCCCGAAGATGTACCGGAAGAATTCTTCACCAAAAAAGCATCCTAAAAAATCATAATAATCATGAATTTGAATCCAGATTTACAAAACCTCCGAAACAAGATTCCTTGCAAGCTGTTCAAGGAGACATTCAAACCACTAGGTATTCAAATTCATTCATCAAAAAAATTACACAAATGAAAAATGTAAATGTAAGTAGCCTTCTAATCGGCTTAGTTCTCGGAGTTGTACTCACTGGAGTAGTTGCCTGGAAAATGATGCCGGGAATGATGATTGTGGAACAAAAGAGTAAGTTTCCCACCGTCGAAGAAACCATCCAACAACTGCAAGCCTCGATTGTTGCCAATGGCTGGATTTCGCCTGCCGTGCGCGACATGAATAAATCGGTTGAGAAGATGGGCTTCAGCATCGACAAACCAGTTAAAATTGTCGAACTGTGTAAGCAAGAGTATGCAGCCGATATCCTGACCGGTAATCCGGAAATGGCCACCATGCTACCTTGTGCCTGGGGAGTGTACACCAACGAAAAAGGCGAGGTAATGATTTCCGGCATGAACATGGGGCTGATGGGAAAAATGTTTGGCGGTAACATTGCGAACATCATCGGTGGCAAAGTAGCCATCGAAGAGCACGCCATCCTCGAAAAAGTTGTAGAATAAATTCCATCTTTTAAACTGAAAGGCAAGGTTGGGACTTTTAGTTTCAACCTTGCCGCTTTTATTGCCTTATGTTCGAAAAGAAAAATATCCTCAATACCCTAAATGGCGTGCTCTTCGTAGCGCTTTTCGCTCTGGCAGCCATTTACTTGTCGAACCTTGATTTTCTCAGCAAAATCGGAATTTCACCGCTTATCATCGGCATTCTCATTGGCGTTTTTTATGCCAATACCCTCCGAAGCAAACTTCCCCCGGAATGGGTTCCGGGGATTCAATTCTCTACCAAGCAACTCCTCCGTCTGGCCATTATCCTCTATGGATTTCGACTCAGCTTTCAGCACATTGCCGAAGTAGGCTACAGCGGATTGCTCATCGGCATCATCATCATTGCCACCACCTTTGGGCTAGCTATGCTTGTAGGACACAAATGGCTGAAAATCGACAAAGAGACTACCATGCTTATCGGGGCAGGCAGTTCCATTTGCGGAGCGGCAGCGGTTCTGGCTACCGAACCCGTTATTCAATCGAAACCCTATAAAAGCGTGCTAGCGGTTTCAACCGTGGTAATTTTCGGGACCATGGCCATGTTCCTTTATCCTCTTGCCTACAACCACGGGCTCATTCCGCTCAGTCCTGAACAGATGAGCCTCTTTACTGGAGCAACTATTCACGAAGTGGCCCACGTTGTTGGCGCCGGAAATGCCATGGGGCCGGAAATTGAACGAAGCGCTATCATTACAAAGATGATACGAGTAATGATGATGGCTCCCTTCCTAATCCTTCTAAGTTTCTATCTCGTAAAATCGAAATCGACCCCAGAGCAAGGCAAACGAAAAATTACGATTCCCTGGTTCGCGATTTGGTTCATTGTAATGACGGGTGTCAACTCGCTCAACCTCCTGCCGGCTATCGTTGTGAGCAATATTAATGCACTCGACAACTTCTTACTCACCATGGCCATGACGGCCCTCGGAATGGAAACTAACCTCGCGAAATTCAAAGGTATTGGTTTCAAACCCTTTTATCTGGCTGCTATCTTGTTCCTTTGGTTAACCCTTGGAGGTTACCAGATCGCTAAAATTTTCTAAAGCCTTTTTCCTCCTAAGATTGAACGGAAACGATTTTCTTTCATGGATAAACAATCGAATAAGTCGTTTTTTTGATATTTTCGACCCTTAGAAACTAAACTTCCGGTTGAAATCATGAAACGACTTATTTTCTTTATAATCATCCTGCTACCTTACTTAAGCTCAGTATCTCATGCGCAAATATCCTCCAGCCGAGAAATACTTCCATCGGGCGAAATACTGCTCACCCAAGAGCTCATTGTCAATGCTCCCATCGACCAGGTCTGGGATGCCTTTACCACCGAGGAAGACTGGAAAAAATGGGTCACTCCCGAAGTAGCGATCGATTTAAAAATTAACGGTTCTATTCGCTCGCACTACACTGCCGGAGCACAATTAGGCGATTCCGGAACCATCGAACTGAAAATTCTTTTCTACATCCCCTACCAACAACTCGTGATGCAGGCAAAGCTTGGCGATGCTTTTCCTGAGGACCTTCGATCCGATGCCCCCAACTTATTCAGCCAATATTGGTTCGAAGCACTTGGGAAGGACGAAACGAAGATTAGTCTTACCGGTATTTATCCAAATAAAGAGGAATGGAACCAGCTCCTCGCATTTTTCGAAAGAGGGAATGCTGCCACTCTTGAGAAGCTGCAACATTTCTTATCTCCTAATGAAGAGTAAAAAATCTAACCAAAACATTTTTTATCTATATCCTAATGGTTGGGATCGAAACGTTTGATTGCCTGGTAGCTGACAGAGAGTTTGTCGGAAAGCAATAGATTGACTTTATGAACATGCGCGGAATACGCTATCACTTCAGGATCCACGGTAATTTCCGGATAACTATGCCACGAAACAAGCATCAAGTCAAAGCCCGGTGGCTATTTAATGATTTGAAAATGAATACGTCACGTTTTCACCCAACCATAGTGTCAATTCATGGCCAATATTGTTATTTATCGGGCTCATTGATTAAAAACAAAGATGGCTGCCCGGAATTTCAAATAATTGCATCATTTAATAAACCGGATGAAGCTCAGAGGATTTACAAAGAGAGATGGCAAATTGAAACACTTTTTCGTGGGCTAAAAACAGCCGGTTACAACATGGAAGACACACATCTGAAAAAAATAGACCGGATCGAGAAACTTTTGAGCTTGGTAATAATCGCTTTTGTTTGGACTTACCGCATAGGCATATAAGTCGATTCCATAAAACCGATTAATAGGGGTGCTTACCAATTGCGGGAGGGAGTTACAAGTTAGGTCCCTTTCTTTTTTCTTTATATTTTTTCCGGACAGCAGTGTTAAAAGAATAGAAAATAGCACAAGAAAGTAGTAACTTTAGCGAGCCTAAACATTAATAACCTCTAGAATCGATGTAACCATTTAAAATTAACTTCCTATGAAAAAGAACCTCCTACTAACCCTGCTTTCACTACTGTTTGCGATGTATGTAGCTGCTCAGCAAGACATTACCGTAACAAACACCAACAACATCCAAGCGGAAGTAATTGCTATTTACAAATACAATGGAAACGGGCTACAATACGTTTGGAATGTTACCGCCGGTGGTCAAGTGGATTATCAACACCCCTCGGATCCAAATTATGAGTTAGTGGAATTTGTAATAAAAGGGGATGTACCACCACTTTCAGGCACTTACACTTATGGCCTCGATAATTCGCAGACTTTCGAGAACTCAATATACGGAACTTGTTATGGCTATTATGATGCCGGGACACAGGTACTGGAAATTGATTATTAACGAGAGAATTGAATGTGTTTACTGGAGGGAATTTCCATTGAACACTTTGAGATATTTTTATACAAAAGAAACGTTACGATGAACCTGAGACAAAATAAGTATTTCGTATTGCTAATTTTTGGAATGATTACCTTCCAAACCCACTCCCAAGTTTGGAAAAACATCGATGCTAACTGGGTATCTCGACCACATCTTCATCTAAACTTTATGGGCAGCTTCCCAGACACTTTGATGGGAACCCAAATAGATTCAGCTGCATATACCATAAGTGTCTCTGATTATGACGGAAATTTGCTGTTCTATTCCGACGGTATCCATGTATGGAATACCAACAATACCATTATGCCCTGGTCACAGGCTGGATCGCCCGGAGGGACACTAAATTATCCATACTCTAGTACAATTCCATATCTTACGAACCAATGGTGTCGCATCAATGCTTTGCATGTGCCCTTAAGTATCGATAAATATTATGTTTTTACCAACGCCTATAACTCTAATCTTACTGAATTAGACTCCTACTATACCGAAATAGACATGAGCTATGGAATGGGTTTGGGAGATGTAAATCCTCTCAAAAAGAACATTCTTTTTGAAACCAACGTGCTGCGCGATTTATACATCGTGAACCATCAAAATGGCTACGACCAATGGGTAATCGTGCATAAATCAGGCACCGATACCATTTTGGCCTATTTGCTCACCGAGAACGGCTTCACCGATCTGGTAATCAGTAAAACAGGCCCCATAATCACCACCAATCTGCCTTTCATTAATAACTGGGCGACCACTGAAACCTGTCACAGTTCACCCAACGGGCAGTTTTTATTACTTAATCAGTTTGCTTTACAACTATACAATTCCTCCAATCTCTACACCTTCGACGATTCAACCGGGAGGGTAATTCACCTGATGAATTTCGATTCATTGGGTCTAAGCAGTACTGAGTATCCACACTGGGAATTTTCACCCAACAGTCAATACCTCTACTTCAATGGACAAGGTACCACTCCTTCTAAAATCGATCTTTCGAGCCAGATTCCATCTCAAATAATCGCTTCTAACCTAGGGTTTCCAATGCCGTACAATGTCAGATATTCCAGGTTTCGGGCAGCTATCGATGGTAAAATGTATTTCTTTGGGCATTATAACCTTTGGGTTTCAAATACAATTTATGGGATTGGTCGATTCGAAAATCCGGATGCCCCAGGTGTTACGGTTGGAATCCAAGATTCCATTTTTATTCTACCATACGGTTTTACCCATTTCCCCAAAAAAGCAGTCGGGTGGTACTGGAATATTGCCGGATTTGAACACCAAGGTGTTTGCCTTGGCGATACCACTTTCTTCCAAGCGAACCGCCCAGAAATCTACCTCGATTCAGTGTTCTATAATTTCGGCGATCCAGCCTCCGGTCCTCTAAATCTTTCTCAGGAAAAAAATCCGAGTCACTACTATTCCCAACCTGGAGTGTACGAGGTGGAAATTATTACCTACCGGATGGATATTCCCGATACAGCCTTGGTTTCGATTGAAATCTTTGCAAACCCCATTTCCGCATTACCCAGCGACAGCAATTTTTGCGCCGGCTCCGAAATTAGCCTGAACGCCGGGCCCTTTAACGCTGACTATCTCTATCTCTGGAATAATCACCCGGATTCCTCCACCATTACCGTTCAACCCTTCCAAACGCAGCTTGTGCAACTGGAAATTGTCGATACGATAAGCAACTGCATAACGACCGATTCCATCCTACTGCTCCCCTACCCGCTGACCGCTGCCTTCGATGTTGAAACGCCTTATTGTCCCGACCAGGAACTGGAAATCATGTACACCGGCAATGCCGATTCAAGTGCCAGTTTCCACTGGGATTTCACCGGAGCCAGCCATCTTTCCGGCTCCGGGCAAGGACCGCATGTAATTACTTATCCAACAGCCGGTTCCTATTCGATCGCTCTGCACATCGTCCAAGATCAATGTTTATCCGATACACTGACACAAACGATTACCATTCCCGATTACCTTTCCATTCAAAGTACAATGAATCATCCATCGTGCTTTGGCTTTGCCGACGGGATTATTCAAATCGACACAGCAGGAAGTAACGTCAATTTTACTTTTTTATGGAATACTGGAGAAACCACTACGAGCATTGAAAACCTTTCAGCAAACTGGTATTACCTGACCCTCACTTACCAAACCGATTGTTTGATTCAAGACAGTATGCTGCTCGAGCAACCCGATCCCATCGTCGTTGTCTCCCAGATAAGTCCACTCACCGCACCCGATAGTGAGGATGCTTCCATACAGGTTTTTCCAGGCGGAGGAACACCCCCGTATTCCTATTTCTGGCATACCGGAGCCACTACATCTTCCTTAGAAGGCTTAACAGCAGAAACCTACTACCTAACCATAACCGACAACCAGGAATGTGAGTGGGATTCAAGTTTTGTGGTGGAGGAATTTATCGTTATTGATGCGAATTTTCCACAAAATCACATCAAGTTATATCCTAATCCGGGGAAGGATAAGATTACCATTGAATGGCAAAACCAGCC
>CALGAK010000121.1 GCA_937954085.1 uncultured Bacteroidota bacterium | reverse complement strand
AACCAACAATCTATCAATCATCCGAAGTTAAAACGCTCTGAAATTTCGTGTCAAAGTGACTAAACACGACAATCGATAATCCTAGTTTTTATGGATTATTGCCGAGAATAGTCTGATAATGGGCCGAGTCGGATAAGGTTTTAAGCGCCTCTTGGACCACCTTATCTTCCTGTAAACTGTATTCAATTTGGCCGGATGTTCCGAAGTAACGGAAAATAATTTCGGTCTGAATTAAATCGGTTAGCTCAGCACGATAATACATTAGTTCTTCCTCCAAATTGGGCTTCAGGTCTTCGGCTAATTGGTCGAAGCTCTTAGCGAATCGATCGTAGAGCTGATCTTCCTGAGCCATTTCCTTCAGCTCGGCCAAGGCTTTTTCTGTTTCGCGGGTGAAGTCAAAGGATTGTTCCTTTACAAATGCGATAAAATCCTGATAATCGCTGTCGGTAATGGTAAAGGATTTGGGAGGTAAAATGGTGTCGTGTTGGAGGTAGTATTGAGTGGCAAAATCGAAAATGATATCCCTTAAATAAAGTTTGGTTCCCAGCTCCGATAAATTCTCATTTTTCACCTCCAAGTCGGGCATAATTCCTCCTCCATCATACACTTTTCTGCCATTTTTCGTGGTGAATTCCTTCATGAGGGAATCGGGGATCGAAGCAATTCTTCCGTTTTCGTCGCGCAAGGAGTAATCAACTGCCTGAATGCAGCGTCCGCTAGGAATGTAATATTTTGCGGTGGTGATTTTTAGCTTCGCATTATAACTCAAATCTCGGTTTTGCTGCACTAAACCTTTCCCAAAGCTGCGCTCGCCAATTACGACAGCTCGGTCTAAATCCTGTAAAGCTCCGGAAACAATTTCCGAGGCGGAGGCCGATTGACTATTAATAAGAACGGCAACCGGAACCTCTAGATTATGCGGCTCAACCGGAGTAAGATAAGTATGATGATGAATTTCAACTTTCCCTTTTGTACTAACGACTTCTTGTCCCTTAGGCACAAACAGATTGACAATTTTAACCGCTTCCATGAGTAATCCGCCGGGGTTATTTCTTACATCGATGATGATTCCGTTCAAGTCTTGCTCCTTCTCCAGTTCTTTTATAGCCGCAAAAATTTCCTGGTGGGCTTTGGTCGTGAAGGAACTTAGGTTCATGTATGCAATTCCGTTTTCCAGGATCCCATGATAGGGAACCGATTTAGTCTCTATTTTTTCCCGAATTAGCTCTTTGGTTAACAGCTCCGTTTCACCTGGCCTGCGAATGGTCAGTGTAATTTTGGTGCCGGGCTGCCCTTGAAAAATTTCACTCAATTCATCGGGACTCATTCCGTCGATGCTCCTTCCGTCAACCGATAAAACAATGTCGCCTGGCCGCAGACCTGCTTTGGATGCCGGAGAATTTTCGTATGGCTCAACAATGTAATTGATGCCTTCGCGCTGTCGGTACACAGCGCCAATGCCTCCGTATTCGCCGGTGGTTAGCAAACGTATGTTTTCGATGTCGTTTTCAGGGATGTAGTTTGTGTAGGGATCCAGTTCTTTCAACATGCCGGTAATGGAATGCTCGATAAGCTCGCCCGGATCAACTTCATCGACGTAATTGATTAAAACTTCTTTTACCAGGGAATAGTAAATATCTAGGTGTTTGGCTAATTCAAACTCGGACTTAACAAAGGAAGTGAGGCCAATTCCCAGGGAAGCGATTAGGCTGATAAGAAGAATGCGTTTTATCATAATGCTTTGTATTTCATTGAGTTATTGGTTTTTCGAAAGACGCGTGCAAGGCTTGTTAGGGAACTGGGTCGTAACCACTTCCTCCCCACGGATTGCAGGATAAAATACGTTTAATCGATAAATAGAGTCCTTTAAACGGACCGTGTTTTTTAAGGGCTTCGATACTGTAGGCTGAGCAAGTGGGGGTGTATCGGCAACTGGCCGGAGTGATTGGGGAAATAACCGACTGATAAATATGGACCAGAGCAATGAGAATGCTGCTGAGGATTTTTTTGATGAAGTTGTAAAGGATTTGGAATAGCTTCATGATTGCTCCATTTCGGGTTTGCTGGTTTTTTCTGGTGTTAACCGAAGGAGGCTTTTTTGCAATTTGCGCTCAATCTCCGCAAAGGGAAGTTCCTCTTTCGATACATAGATAAACATGATAATTAATTGAATATTTTGTTGCTGATAAAGCGTTGCGATAAGGTTTTTGTTTAAGCGGTAGCTTTCGCGAATGAGCCGCTTAATGCGATTTCGTTTTACAGCGCGACGGTGATTCTTTTTTGAAACAGCAATCCCAACTTTAACCGAAGCTTGTCGAGGCATCTGACTCGTAGAAACAGGTAGCGACCGGGTAAGGTACAAAACCTTGAATGGATAAACCAGAAAGGATTCTCCTCGCTGGAAAAGTTCATCCATTAGCTTCTTTTCATAAAGACGTTCGGATTTACTGAATGAATGAATTTTCATAAATCGTATTGCTAGCTTACCAGTTGATTGGAAATCCATTTAAAACCAAGCAGTAAGGGTAGGATTTCGACCGAACAAAGGTATAAAAAGCTGTACAGGAGGGAACTCTTGTTTTTGGAAATTATCTGTGCTCCGCGAAGTAGCTGCCAAAGATAAGTGATGAGGAAAATGCCTACTCCAAAATAGGTAAGTAAAGGGAAAAACTTGGGGTGCATAAAGGGCAGAATCGCAATTATTGGGAGAATAAAAATACCGGCCACCCGATTATATACGGAACTATTGTACACATATTCAGCCACCAGTTTATTGCTGTCGAAGAGGTAAGCGCTGACATAATAAATGAGTGCTTTCAGTAGCAAAAAGCTTAATAAGACTCCAACGAGCAATAGGTATTGAACCGGTCGGGTCATTGCGGGGAGAAGTGCTTGACTTTGCTCCAGAGCTAAAAAAAGAAAAAGTGAAAAATTGAGGAAAAACAATCCGTTGAGGACGAAGGATACTTTATTCGAAGTGGAATTCCTATCGAGAAAAAGACTATAGGCTTCCTTTTGAAATATGGCTGCACGAAAGGTTTTTTGAAGTAGTTTGCCGAATTGCAATCGGATTAGTCCTACTCCACTAATGCTGATGATGAGTAACAACACAATCCAGTCGTTCGATACTTGCGCTTGAGGTCTGATGGGTAAGAGTTGCTCGATTACTTGCTCTGAGCTTACATTCCATTCGGCCGACCGCAGTTGGTCGGAATTCTCTCTTTGGTTATTTAGAGTGGATGGTTCAGAACTCACCAAATCGGTCGATTGAAAGGATAATTTGTAATTGGCATAAAATGCATTGTAGCTTGCCTTGATTTTTGGCCGAGCTGGAACTGAGGGGCTAATCGTTGTTGGCTCCAAAGCTGCTTGAACAGTGTC
This sequence comes from uncultured Bacteroidota bacterium, assembly GCA_937954085.1. Taxonomy (GTDB): domain Bacteria; phylum Bacteroidota; class Bacteroidia; order Bacteroidales; family M50B96; genus M50B96. The sequence continues at coordinate 13,911 of CALGAK010000121.1, read as the reverse complement.
GGGGGAGGCTTCTGAGCTGACCAAAGAATCGCTTTCGCCGCTTCCTAGAGGAAGAAACAGGGTATCGGTCCACATCTGTCCTGAAATTGGACCAATGAGGCTATCCTGATTAAGTGCAAAAGGAGCATTTCCCATGGTATTCTGTCGGCTAATAGTCTCGCAAAATTACGCTTTTTCTTACCTTTGACTAAATTTTTACCAGCTATGATTACAAGCGAACAAATAAAAGACATTATAAGACGCGAGCAAGCGTTGAGGAGGCATCTTTGACCTTGATAATAAGCGAATTCAATTAGAAGAAGAAGAGTTAAAAACACAGTCCCCCGATTTTTGGACGAACAGCGACGAAGCCGAAATTCAGCTCAAAAAAATTACTGCCATCAAAAAATGGGTGCAAGCTTACGATGCGGTCAAAATGGCTGTTGAAGAGACCGCACTCATACCCGATTTTTATAAAGAAGGATTACTAAGCGAAACAGAGGCCGAGGAGCAGTATCTCAAAGCACTCGCGTTAATCGAGGAATTAGAGTTCAAGAATATGCTCCGAAAGGAGGAGGACCAGTTAGGTGCCTTGGTTAAGATAAACAGTGGCGCCGGAGGAACCGAAAGTCTCGACTGGGCCGAGATGTTGTATCGAATGTATTTGAGATATGGCGAACGACATCAGTTTCAGGTAAAAGAGATAAATTATCAGGCAGGTGATATTGTTGGAATTAAATCCGCTACCCTCGAGTTCGAAGGCGATTATGCCTATGGATTCCTAAAAGCCGAAAGTGGGATTCACCGTCTGGTACGATTGTCGCCCTATGATGCTAACAATAAGCGTCATACAACTTTTGCTTCGGTGTTTGTGTCGCCGGTTATCGACGATACCATTCAAATAGAACTGAACCCGGCCGATTTGGTTTGGGAAACCTTTCGTTCCAGCGGTGCCGGCGGACAAAACGTAAACAAGGTCGAAACCGGTGTGCGAGTCAGGCACTTACCTTCAGGGATTATTGTAGAAAATACGGAATCCCGCTCCCAGTTTGCCAATAAAGAGAATGCTCTTCGGAATCTTCGCTCCCATTTGTATGAATTGGAATTACGCAAGCGCGAAGAGGAAAAAGCTCGCATTGAGGGTAGTAAATTGAAAATTGAGTGGGGTTCACAAATACGAAGTTATGTTCTACATCCTTATAAAATGGTAAAGGATTTACGCACCGGCGAAGAGACATCGAACGTTCAGGCGGTTCTCGACGGAGAGCTGGATACGTTTATCAAATCCTATCTCATGAAGTTCGGAGGAACTCAAGATGAATCTTAATCCAGAATCGAATTTATCAATCAACTAAACAATACGCCATGAATTACAGAATTGAAAAAGACACGATGGGCGAAGTTAGGGTTCCCAACGATAAGTATTGGGGGGCTCAAACCCAACGTTCGCTCGAGAATTTTCCTATTGGAGAATCCGGTAGTATGCCCAAGGAAATTATCCAGGCTTTCGGTTATTTGAAAAAGGCGGCTGCCTATGCCAACTGCGACCTGGGTGTTTTGCCCGCAGAAAAGCGCGACTTAATTGCCGCCGTATGCGACGAAATGATCGACGGAAAATTGTACGACCAGTTTCCTCTCGTAATTTGGCAAACCGGATCGGGGACTCAAAGTAATATGAACTGCAATGAGGTAATTGCTAACCGCGCTCATGTGCTCAATGGAGGGGTTTTAGGCGAAGGAGAACGCCTTATTCATCCGAACGACGATGTGAATAAATCGCAATCGTCGAATGATACTTTCCCAACAGCTATGCACATTGCCGCCTATAAAATTGTGCTGGAAACGACGCTTCCAAAATTGGAACAATTGCGCGATACGCTTGCTTTAAAAGCTGGTGAGATGAAGGACGTAGTTAAGATTGGTCGGACCCACTGGATGGATGCTACCCCGTTAACTCTCGGACAAGAATTTTCCGGCTATGTTGCTCAGGTGAATTTTGGCCTTAAAGCTTTGCGCAATACCCTGGAGCATTTATCGGAATTAGCATTAGGAGGAACGGCGGTTGGTACCGGCCTGAATACTCCCGATGGCTACGATAAACTAGTTGCTGAATACATTGCTAAGTTCACCAACTATCCTTTTGTAACTGCTGCCAATAAATTTGAATCGTTGGCCGCACACGATGCAATTGTAGAATCGCATGGTTCATTGAAGCAACTGGCTGTGAGTTTGATGAAGATTGCTAACGATATTCGCATGCTTAGCTCCGGTCCGCGTTCGGGAATTGGCGAAATTACCATTCCGGAAAATGAACCCGGTTCCTCGATTATGCCGGGTAAGGTTAATCCAACTCAGGTTGAGGCGCTTACCATGGTTTGTGCTCAAGTAATCGGAAACGATGTAGCCATTACTGTGGGGGGTAGCAATGGCCATTTTGAACTGAATGTTTTCAAACCCATGATGATTGCCAACTTCTTGCAGAGTGCCCGATTATTGGGCGACGCATCCGAGTCGTTCAACGATCGTTGTGCCGTGGGGATTGCTCCCAATATGCCACGGATTAAACAGCATTTGGATAACTCGTTGATGTTGGTTACTGCTTTGAATACCCACATTGGTTACTACAAAGCAGCCGAGATTGCTAAAAAAGCACACAAGGAAGGAACGACCTTGAAGCAGGCTGCTCTTGAGCTTGGCTATGTTACCGAGGCTGAATTCGATACCTGGGTTGACCCTTCGAAAATGATAGGGAAACATTAAATTGAAAAAAGGAGAGTGGGTTTCACTCTCCTTTTTTTTGGCTGCTTTAACCGAAGGGGGCCGTTTTAGATACAGCTTACGAGGGAAAGGTTATTCGCTTTTAGGTAGGTAGAAGGTTGGATTCCCTCTTTTTAAAATCAAAAAGGCCTAAAAAAAGAAAAGGTTCCAGATGGGATCCAGAACCAATTCAATTACTAATCAACTAACTATTTATTAGGCACATGATATCCCTGTCGCAGGGATTCATTTCTTATTCTTTGTCAGCTTTTTTCGAGTCGCAGCAGCTTTTCTTAGGAGTTCCACAGTCGGCTTTTGCTTTCGAATCGCCACAATCAGATTTCTTTTCTTCTACTTTTTTAGCGGGTAAATCGCCACAGTCGCCTGATTTTTTAGACTTCTTTTTGTCTTTATCTTTGTCTTTGTCGTTTTCAACAGAAACTAAAGTGATTACGGTTTCGTCGAATAAAACAGCGGCGGTGCTGGTAATTGCTGGCATCATGAAAGCTACCAGAGCGATGATTGCAAATAATTTCTTCATAGTATGGGTTTTTAATAATTTAGTTTCCGGCAAATATAACAGGGCAGTTCTCCTTTTGTTGTTAAGCAAGTGTTAAAATAAGACCCGGATGTCTTTTATTTTTTGGACTTCTAAATAAAGTGAACGGTTGAAGAAAGGGCTCAGGGTGATATGGTCGGACTTAAAGTGTTGTTAATGAGGTTGTTCTGTCGATTGCTGCGAAGTTTGGCGATATGGCAATAAAAACCGGAGCCACTAGTTTTAAAGATTAATTACAAATAGAAAAAGATGAGTAGTATAAGCATTTTATGGGCCGACGACGAAATTGATTTGTTGCGTTTACACGTTCGGTTTTTAGAGGAAAAGGGGATTTCGATTCGGACCACGAATAGCGGCGATGGTGCGATTGATTGGGTAAAGCAAGAGAATTACGATATCGTGTTCCTCGATGAGCAGATGCCCGGGATGAGTGGATTGGAAGCGTTGGCTGAGATTAAAAGGCTTAAGCCCGAAACCCCGGTGGTGATGATTACCAAGAGCGAGGAAGAGTTTATTATGGAGGAAGCCATTGGTTCGAAAATTTCCGATTACCTTATTAAACCGGTGAATCCGAATCAAATTTTGCTTTCGATTAAGAAGATATTGGATCAGAAGCGCTTGATTACCCGCAAAACGACTTCCGACTATCAAACTGAATTTCGTAAGATAAGCATGGAGATTGGGGCCTGTACCAATTTTAAGGATTGGATGGCTTTGTATCGAAAGTTGGTTTATTGGGAATTGGAACTCGAGCGTTCCGAAGATCATAGCATGGATGAAATAATGCTGATGCAGAAGCAAGAAGCAAATTCGGAATTTGCACGATTTGTTCGACGCAATTACGAAGATTGGTTTACCCGCGATTTTGCCGATCGTCCGATGTTATCGCAAGATGTTTTTCGTCATCGGGTATTTAATCAGTTGAATGAATCCAGCCCGGTTCTTTTTGTGGTGATTGATAATTTGCGCTACGACCAGTGGAAAATTTTGCAGCCCGAAATATCGAATTTGTTTCAGGTGGAACAAGAGGAATTGTATTTTTCCATTTTACCGACTAGTACACAATATGCTCGCAATGCGATGTTTGCCGGATTAATGCCGTCGGAAATTGCGAAGCTTTATCCGGAGTGGTGGACCTACGACGAAGAGGAGGGAGGAAAGAATCAGCATGAAATGGATTTGTTGGGCAAACAGATTCAGCGTTTGGGAATGAATGTTCGGTTCAAGTACGAGAAAGTCACTAATTCCCGCGCCGGTAAGAAGTTGGTCGATGAGTCGAATCAATTGTTTCAGCATCCACTTTCGGTAGTGGTGTACAATTTTGTGGACATGCTCTCGCATGCCCGCACCGATAGCGAAATGATTCGTGAACTGGCTGCCGACGAAGCCGCTTATCGGAGCCTGACCTTGAGCTGGTTTAAGCACTCGTATTTACTCGATTTGCTCGAAGTGGCAGCCGAGCGAAAAATTCGTGTTGTTCTCTCAACCGATCATGGTACCATTAAAGTGGATAATCCGGTTAAAATTGTTGGCGATCGGAACACAACGACTAATTTACGCTACAAAGCCGGCAAAAATTTGAATTATCCGGCGAAAGAAGTATTTGAATTATTGAAGCCCGAGAAAGCTTTTTTACCCAAGAGTAATGTCAGTACCGCTTATGTTTTTGCTCAGGGGAACGACTTTTTTGCGTATCCGAATAACTACAATTACTACGTCAATTATTACCGGAATACCTTTCAGCATGGAGGAATTTCCATGGAGGAAATGATGATTCCGCTGATAACTTTGAAGCCCAGATAATGGGGTGTTTGCTTGGGAGCGCTTTAAAAGTAGCGTATCTTCGGCCGTTTAGGATTTTAACCTTGGGTACTACATGCGATTGATTGGATTATTGAGCTTTTTGCTGCTCCTGAATGTAGGGCAGGCTCAGATAAAAATTTCGGAAAAAGAGAATATCCCCCTGTTTCATGCCAGTTTGGGAGGGCACTTGCCATTGAACGATTTGGCCGAACGATTTGGTCCGAATGCATCGGTAGCCGGCGGTTTTCTATACAAGACCAAGTCGAACTTCCTTTTTGGTGCCGATTTTCAGTATTTGTTTGGCAACGAAATATACGAGGAAGGTTTGCTCGACCATTTGCAAACTTCGGCAGGTGCATACCTAAATATGAATGGTGAGTACAGCGATGTTATTATGTACGAGAGTGGGTATTTTGCTGGGATTCGTTTGGGTTACCTCATTCCCGTTCGCAAAGAGTTTCCTAATTCGGGAATAATCCTGAGTGTAGGAGCCGGCTTGCTCGAACACAAAATTTGGATTAGTAGTCAAGGGAATATGGTTCCCTCCCTGGTTGGCGATTATCGGAATGGCTACGATCGATTAACCAATGGCTTTGCTGCTCAAGGGTTTGTTGGTTACATGCATTTGGGGAAGAATCAGTTTGCCAACTTCTTTGGTGGAATTGAATACACCCGTGCGTGGACACAGAATCGGCGTTCGTTGAATTACGATACGCGCGAAACCGACACGCAAAAGCGCATCGACAGTCTTTTTGGAGTTCGGATTGGTTGGATGATTCCAATTTATCGAGGAGTTAGCTCGTCGTATTATTACTAGTGAGGTATGTCGATTCTCTATCAGCTTTCGATTCGTTTCTATGTGGCAGGTATCCGACTTGCAGCGCTTTGGAATTTGAAAGCTCGATTATGGGTAGCTGGTCGTCGTAATTGGGAGACGCAATTAAAGGACCTAGTGGATCCGTCGGCACACTATTGGTGGTTTCATGCAGCCTCGCTCGGCGAGTTTGAGCAAGGCCGTCCGCTCATAGAAGCGCTCAAACAACAATACCCGCAAATCAAGATTGCACTCACATTTTTTAGCCCCTCGGGCTACGAGGTTAGAAAGAATTATCCCCTTGCCGACTTGGTCGTTTACCTGCCCGCGGATACCCCCCGAAATGCTCGTCGTTTTGTCAGGATTCTAAATCCTCGATTGGTCATCTTTATAAAGTATGAGTTTTGGATGAATTACTTGCGCGAGCTGCAAAGAAGAGCAATTCCCCATTTTTTGGTTAGTGGCATCTTTCGGCCTAATCAGATTTTTTTCCGTTGGTACGGTAAAAGTTACTTGTCCGTTCTGCGAGGGTTTACGCATTTTTTTGTTCAAAATGAAAGGAGCGTTCAGTTGCTTGCAGAAAATGGAATTACTCAGGTGACACAGGCAGGCGATACTCGTTTCGACCGAGTATTTGCCAACGCGCAACACCATAAATTGGTCCCTTTGGCAGAATCTTTCGGGGCAGGTCGTTTCCTGATTATTGGTGGTTCGACCTGGCAACCGGAGGAGGAATTGTTGTCGCGTTTTTTTCAAGAGCATCCATCGGATCGCTGGCGACTAATGCTGGCTCCTCACGATATTTCCGAGTCGCATTTAGCCGCCATCGAAGCGACGTTTCAGGAGCCTGTTGTCCGTTTATCGACGGTTAAGGAATTAGTGCCCGAGTCGGTTCGTGTATTGATTGTCGATAGTATTGGCAAGTTGAATGCTTTGTATCCCTACGGCCAGGTGGCGGTGGTTGGCGGAGGATTTAAAACCGGCTTGCATAATGTTTTGGAACCGGCTGCCTGTGGTTTGCCTGTTGTTTTCGGACCTCGGTACGCTAAATTTTCTGAGGCCATTGAGTTGCTTCGGGTCGGGGGAGGTCAAAGTGTTGGGAATTATGAGGAATTTAAGGAAGCGTTAAAGGAATATTATCGGAATATTAGCCATTTGGAAGCAGCTTCCCGGAAGGCTCGAGGCATGGTGAAAAACGGCTTAGGAGCAAGCGAAAAGATCCTTCATTTCTTGAAGGATTTTATTTAGAATGATTCAAGATAAGCATACTTTTTTGGTTTATAAACTGGTTGATAACTTCTAATCAACATTGTAATGAACTATTCCTTAATTCTTTATGTTAGGAGTGTTGATAAGTTGATTGGAAATTTGAGTTCGGCTGATTTATATTCGCATGGGTCTAAAATGAGGGGTGTTTCCGCCCTATTCACTTCAACCTCAGCGATACAACAAATCGATTTTTAAACTGATTAACCAAAAATGCAAACGAGTATGTTATTTGATCCAGTTGCCTTAAAGGACGAACCTCAGTCGGAGGTTGAATTTTACACTCATGAAGAAGCTTATTTGAGTTCCTTGGAATATTTCAAAGGAGATGAATTGGCTGCTCGTGTTTGGGTAAACAAATATGCCCTGAAGGATTCATCGGGGAAGATTTATGAGTTAAACCCGGACCACATGCATCGTCGTCTGGCGAAAGAGTTGCATCGGGTTGAAAAGCATTACACGAACCCGTTGAGCGAAGAGGAAATTTACGAAGTTCTGAAGGATTTTAAATACATCGTACCTCAGGGAGGTCCCATGAGTGGTATTGGTAATACCTTTCAAATTGTATCCTTATCGAATTGTTTTGTAATTGGACATGAGAATCCGGCCGATTCGTATGGTGGCATTATGAAGATTGATCAGGAGCAGGTTCAATTAATGAAGCGTAGGGGTGGGGTAGGACACGACTTGTCGCATATTCGGCCGAAAGGTTCGCCGGTGCTTAATTCGGCGTTAACATCGACCGGTGTTGTTCCGTTTATGGAACGCTATTCTAATTCGACCCGCGAAGTAGCTCAAGATGGTCGTCGTGGAGCCTTGATGCTCAGTATCTCGATTAAGCATCCCGATTCGGAATCGTTTATCGATGCTAAAATGACCCAAGGAAAAGTGACTGGAGCCAACGTCTCGGTAAAAATTGACCATGATTTCATGGAAGCTGTTCGAAACAATGCCACGTACAAGCAGCAATATCCGATTGATTCGGATGCTCCCACTTACGAGAAAGAAATTAACGCACAGGATTTATGGAAGAAGATTATTCATAACGCCTGGAAATCGGCTGAGCCTGGAATTTTATTCTGGGATACCATTTTAAATGAGTCCGTTCCCGATTGTTATGCCGATTTAGGATATCGGACGGTTTCGACCAATCCATGTGGTGAAATTCCTTTGTGTCCTTACGATTCGTGTCGTTTGTTGGCAATCAATCTCTTTGGTTATGTCGATAAGCCCTTCACTCCCGAGGCCAGTTTTAATTTCGACCTGTTCCGCAAGCATGCACACATTGCCCAACGGATTATGGACGATATCATCGATTTGGAATTAGAGAAGATTGATTCCATTCTGGATAAAATTGAAAAAGATCCTGAGGATCCTGAAATTAAACGCGTAGAGCGTCGCTTGTGGGAAAATATTCGCACCAAAGCTCAGGAAGGACGACGCACCGGTATTGGTATTACGGCCGAAGGCGATATGTTAGCTGCTTTAGGGTTGCAATACGGTAGCGACGATGCTATTGATTTTTCGGAAGAGGTTCACAAAACTTTAGCCGTCGAAGCGTATCGTTCATCTACTTTCCTGGCTAAAGAGCGCGGTCCGTTCCTGATTTACGATCCAAAGCGCGAAGAGGAAAATCCTTTCATGAATCGTTTGTTCGAGGCCGATCCTGATTTGAAAGAACAAATGTTGGAAAATGGTCGTCGGAATATTGCCTTGCTCACCATTGCTCCAACGGGAACAACCAGTTTGATGACGCAAACTACTTCGGGAATTGAGCCGGTATTCATGCCGTATTATAAGCGTAGAAGAAAAGTAAATCCGAACGACAAGGACGTAAAAGTTCAGTTTGTCGATGAGGTAGGCGATAGTTGGGAAGAGTATTTTGTGTTCCATCATAAGTTTGTCGATTGGATGGAGGCAAATGGATTTGATTCCGAAGAAGTGAAGGGCTTTAGTGAAGACAAGTTACGAGAGATTATTGCTCAATCGCCCTATCGAGGAGCTTCATCGAATGATGTTGACTGGGTTCAAAAAGTAAAAATGCAAGGTCGTATTCAAAAATGGGTCGATCATAGCATTTCGGTTACCGTGAATTTACCCGAAGATATTTCGGAAGAAATGGTTGCCAAAGTTTACATGACGGGTTGGGAGAGTGGTTGCAAAGGGATCACTGTATATCGGGATGGTTCACGTTCTGGTGTTTTAATTAGCAGCGACGAAAAGAAAAAGAAAGAAGAACCTGCAGGACAAGCTTCCTTCAAACGTCCGAAAGAATTGGATGCTGAAATTATTCGTTTTCAGAATAACAAAGAGAAATGGATTGCTTTTATCGGGTTAAAAGATGGTCTGCCTTACGAAATTTTTACCGGAATAGCCGACGAAGAAATCTTACCTATTCCAAAGACTATTACCCACGGGAAAATCATTAAGCATCGGAACGAGGAAGGTACATCGCGTTATGACTTTCAGTTCACCGATCGCTTTGGGTATAAGAAAACACTCGAAGGATTGTCGCATCAGTTCAACAAGGAGTATTGGAATTATGCCAAGCTGATTTCTAGTGTTTTGCGTCATGGGATGCCCTTGGATTATGTGGTCAATTTGGTGGATTCTATGACTTTCGATAATGAAAGCATCAATACCTGGAAAGCGGGAGTTGTTCGTTCCCTGAAGAAATATGTTCCCGATGGCACGGTTGCGAAGCACGCGGCCAAATGTGAAAATTGCAAGGAAGGAACGATGATTTATCAGGAAGGTTGTTTGATTTGCACCAATTGTGGGAATTCCAAATGTGAGTAATCTGCCATTTTAGTGATAATGCAAGAGCAGGGTGATTGGTTTCGCCCTGCTCTTTTTTTTTGCTATTAGCTATTAGCTTTTGGCTTCCTGAAAGCTTTCGTGAGGCTATTGGCTGGTGCGTTGTTGCTGGCTTTCGCCTCTTCGCCAAGTCGCATAAGTCGCCCCCTCTCCAAGTCTTTCAGTCTTCACTTTTCACTTTAATAAAGTCCGCGGAGGCTTAAAAAGAGCGCGAAGGTTCACGCAAAGGGCGCAAAGGACCCGCAAAGGTCGCGGAGTTTTTTCTTTGAACTAATTAGAAGCCACGCGCCCGGAGTCGCGCGGCAGTTCGTTGTTTCCCGAAAACTTTCGGGAGGCTTTCGCCTCTTCGCCACTTCGCCTCTTCGCCACTTCGCCTTTTCGCTTCTTCGCCAAGTCGCCCACCCTTCACTTCCGCCACATCTGACAAGTTACTCGCTAAAACCCGGCATTCACGAATTGACGACGGTAATAATCGACATTGAGTGATTCACCGGTGGCCTTATTCACCAGCTCGTCCCAATGATAAATTTTTCCGTATCGGAAAATTTGATTAACGAGATAATCGCCAACCGCAGGTTTGTTAACGCAGCTTAAGACGCAATTATCTTCATCGTGAATTATTTTCGTATTGATGTGATGATAGAGTTGACATGCGAATAATTCACCCAGCATGTAATTATGGTACATACATGGTTGCGTAATGAAATGTGCTTTGCTGATCCAATCGGGGGAATTTCTTCCGGCCGGCGGTTTAATGTGTTGGTATTTTTGAACCAAATCCCACCAATGCTGATTAAGATCGCGTTCCGGATTTTCGTATAGATCTTTTTCGAAATGGTACATCACCTGAGCCCATCGGGCAAAAATAAGCTTCGACATCATTTGATGTTTTTGCAGATGATCGCGGATAAGTGGTTCGTTTTTGAACTCTACCCCAGTAACCTCTTTAATCCAATCGGGGTTTGCCGAGAAACGACCAAAAAAGGTTGCAATAGCATCGGCAACCATAATCTGACTGGGTTCGCGAAGCATAAAGGCTAATTGCTGGTCGATGTATTTTTCATAAGCGGCAATGCCACTTTCGTATAGCAACGTGTTCATTCCGGACTCCGACTCAGAAATGCTGGCGAGTATCCGGACATCGCCCGATCGATCCATATTCATGGTTAAAGCGGTTGCCAGCTTGGTAGGCTGATGATTGTTAACTACATGACTTTTGGCGTAGATATCCGTTAAGTCGATTCCGATTCCCTGGAAAAAGGTTTCGGCAAGTTTCACAATATCTTTTCCTTCGTAATACTCATCGAAATTGATCCGGTAAATATTAGGTGCATCTTGAAAGAACAGGTTTTGATAATGCCATGGCATCAGGTTGTCTTTCGGAACGCTGTAAATGATCGATAATTGCTCGTCGATTTTCTCTTTAAGGTCGTGATAAAGATCTTTGGTAATGAGGTCGAATTCATCGTAGATGGAGGCAAGTAATTCTGGTTTGTGTCCCGATAAACGTATTCGTAAATCGAAATAGTTTTCAAATCCAAGTGAACGGGCAGCTTCGTTTCGCAGTTTTACCAGCCGAATAAAATCTTTCGCCACCACTTCGCCTACTTGCTTTCCGGCCATCCAGGCTTGCTCCAGCTCTGCTGAGTTGAGCGAGGTGCTCAGTACCTCATCGATGGAATTGTGAGAGACAGGAAGGTTATCGATTTTCGGTTGAAAGGTTGAGAATAGTTGATTTACTTTCAGATTTAATCGCACCATATCTTCCATTTTTTGTGGATCGATTTGATGCATGAGAAATTCATTGTAAATGAGTTCCAATTCCCGTTTTTGTTGGGGGTTCTCAATGACATTGCTTTGACGGTAAGCCTCGAGCCTTTTGAAGGTTTTACTGTTCGATAGTTTGTTGTTTAATTTCACATTCAAATCGGCAGCTAATTGGTAATCGAGCTCATTACCGGTAACTGCTGCCCGATATTCTGCGTGTTTGATGTCCTGATAAAGGGGAACGTACCAAGATTCAAATTCATCGACCAGTTGTTCGTAGTTTTTGATGCTAAGTTCCGGTTGACAGGAATAGAAAAGGAAAGCGATGCTTACAAGTGTGCTGAAAAGGTAGTAGAAATTCTTCATAGCCGTTCTTTTTTGGGATTCTCTTAAAGTTACGGCGATATAGAAGGTAAATCAAGTTTTTTTATCGGCGCTAATTGCTAGAAACATCAAACTTAAGTATTAGGAAAAACCCATTCGATAGCAAAGTAGCAGAACGTGCTAGTTATGATTGCACTAATGAGATTCATCCAAATTCCAATCCGCACCATGTCTTTCATTTTTATTTCGTCTGTTCCAAAAACAATTGCATTGGGTGGAGTGGCAACGGGGAGCATGAATGCGAAGGAAGCGGCCAGGGTTGCCGGAATCATAATCAGTAAAGGAGGCATGTCGATGCTCACAGCGAGTCCTGCCAGCACAGGCAGCACCATTTCGGTGGTTGCTGTATTGCTGGTGAGTTCGGTCAGGGTAGTCATGATGAGAATTATGCCTAAAATAAGAATATAACTTGGCAGATTACCAACGTGCGAGAGCAGGTTTCCAACCCAAAGCGATAAGCCTGAATCGACAAAACCTTGAGCGAGTGCAAAGCCGCCACCAAACAAGAGGACAATGCCCCAAGGTAGTTTATTGGCTGTTTCCCAATCGAGTAGTTTTTGCTCGTTCTTTTTCGAGGGGATTAGAAAAAGCAATAGGGCAATAAAAATGGCGATTGTTCCATCGTTGATAAAGCCCGGAGTTGGAAAAAGATTGGACCAACCCGGAATGGTCATAAATCCGAGGGGGATATCGAGTCGCATGATCCACAAGATAGCCATGGAGATAAGCAGATAGAAAACGGTTTTTTCTTCGAAAGATGCGTGTCCAAGTTGTCGGTATTCTGTTCTCAGGCTTTCTTTGTTGATGCTTACGCCCTTAGGAGATAGACGAAGAAAGAAGCGGAGGATCAGAAAGGCGAGTAGTAGAACGATCATGCTAAGCGGGAAGGCAAAGGCCATCCACTGAGCAAAGCTAATCTCCGGCATTTCCGGGAATAGGATAGCGAAAATCCGAGCGAAGCTCAGGTTTGGGGGAGTTCCAACCAGGGTGGCTATTCCACCAATAGAAGAGCTATAGGCGATTCCGAGAAGGAGGATGACAGGAAATTTACTTTTGCTATCCGGATTGATCGTTTTGAATTTTTGAATGATGGATATTCCGATGGATACCATAAGCATGGTGGTGGCGGTGTTCGACATCCACATGGAAAGGATTGCAGATGCGAGCATGAAACCGAGTAGGATTTTGGAGGGAGATACTCCAAATAAGAGCAATATTTTGAGTGCAATTCTTCGGTGGAGGTTCCATTTTTCCATGGCAAGTGCCATCATGAAGCCCCCGATAAAAAGAAAAATCAAATGATTGAAGTAGAGCGATGAGATTGTTTTACCATCGACCACTCCCATTATCGGGAACAAAACAACCGGAACGAGGGCTGTGGCCGGGATGGGTATGGCCTCGGTAATCCACCAGATAGCCATTAAGAGTGCAATGCCAGCCGTGTAGCTTATTTTTGGATTTTCGGGAGATAGCTCGATAAACCAGGCAAAGCTCAGGAATGCTGCGATTCCGATGATAATTGGGAGGATTTTACTACGATGAAAAAATTTCATTCTAGTTAGTTAAGGATTAGTGCTTTGAAGATATTAAAAAAAGCTATCCGATTTTATTCACAAGCAGACTTGTGTGCAGCTCAAAAAGTGCTATATTTGCAGTCGCAAAACATTGCGGGGTGGAGCAGTTGGTAGCTCGTCGGGCTCATAACCCGAAGGCCACAGGTTCGAGTCCTGTCCCCGCTACAAGGAAGGAAGCCGATTCATTAGAG